>NZ_JAXION010000018.1:0-48865 GCF_049311045.1 Rhodococcus sp. 7Tela_A2
ACCCCGCACCGATTCGGTGCGGGGTCTTCCGCTTTTCTGCGTTCGGTGCCGGTTGCGTCGGTGCGTCATGCGGCGCTCCCGGGCTCGGACGACGACGGCGACCACCTCCTGTCGGGAGGGGTCGCCGTTGTGGTGTGTGACCGTAGCGGTCCGGCCCGTGCGGGATCAGCCCACGGCGGGGGTGGCCCACTGCGCGGGAAGTGCGGCCGCGCGCTTACGCATCGCGGCGTGACTGTGCCGCGCATTGCTCAGCAGCGTGGTGAACCAGTTGCGCCGATGCTCGGCGAGCGCGGCGGCCACCTCGGGAATGAGGACGCAGTGAACACCGTGTTCCATACCGAGGCGATGTCGACCGGAAGGTGAGGGGGAGGAACTCATAGCCTGCCTTCTCGATGAACGGGATAACCGGAGTCGGACGCTTCGCCAAGACGATATCGGACGCGAAGAGCCCTGCCGGTCATTTACCGCAGGTGAAAGGCCGTGTTTCCCCAGGAAGGCCGCGGTCGCGACCAGCTTGTGACCGTGCCGTGACTGTGCCGTGACAGCGGCGGGTCGACTCACGGTGCTCGGCTGTGTGGTGCGACACTGGTCGGCGTGCTGCGAATGGGGTTGACCGGAGGTATCGGCGCGGGTAAGTCCACTGTCGCCAAGGAACTCGTGAATCTCGGGGCGGTGCTCGTCGACGCCGACGCGATCGCGCGCGAGATCGTCGAGCCGGGCTCGGAAGGTCTCGCCGAACTCGTCGACGCGTTCGGAGAGGACATTCTCCGGCCGGACGGCTCGCTGGACCGTCCCGCGCTCGCGGCCAAAGCGTTCGCCACCGACGACGCACGCGCCGTCCTCAACGCCATCACCCACCCGCGCGTCGGCGCACGCACGGCCGAACTCGTTGCTGCGGCACCGGAGGATGCAGTCGTCGTACAGGACATCCCGTTGCTCGTCGAAGGTGGAATGGCCCCGATCTTCCATCTGGTGGCCGTCGTGCACGCGGGGGAGGACGAGCGACTCCGCCGGCTGGTGGAGCTACGGGGAATGCCCGAGTCCGACGCTCGTGCCCGGATCGCGGCGCAGGCCACGGAAGAGCAGCGGCGCGTGGTGGCCGATGTCTGGCTCGACAACACCGGCGAGCCGGACGATGTGGTGAGCCGGGTACGGGCGCTGTGGACAGACCGTCTGGTGCCGTTCGAACGCAACGTGCGCACCCGCACCGCGGTGACAGCGGCGCCGGTACTCGTTCCGGCACGCCCCGAATGGGATCGGTCAGCGCAACGACTGATCGCCCGGCTCGCCGTGGCCTGTGGCGGCAGCGCGCTGCGCATCGACCACGTGGGATCTACCGCAGTGCCAGGGCTCGACGCAGTCGACGCGCTCGATCTGCAGGTCACGGTGCCGGATCTCGCTGCCGCCGACGCGCTCGCCGAGCCGCTGGCCGTCGCAGGTTTCCCTCGTATCGAGCAGGTCGATCACGACCAGCCGAAGCCCTCGTACGGCGCGGGCGGCGAGACGGACCCTGCGTTGTGGGCGATGCGGTTGCACGGAAGCGCCGATCCTGGGCAGCCCGCGCGGGTCGCGGTGCGCGTCGACGGCTGGCCCGGGCAGCAGTTCGCGCTGCTGCTACGCGATTGGCTGCGTGCCGACGCGGAAGCGGCCGCGGAATACGCCGACGTCAAACGTGCCGCAGCAGACGCGGCGTCGGCATTCGGTGATCCGTTGGAGTCGGCCGTGGCGTACAGCGAGGCGAAATCGCCCTGGTTCGACCGCGCCTACCATCGCGCGTGGGCATGGGCGCAGGACACCGGCTGGAGCGCATAGCCGGACGCCCTTCTCCGGTGTCGGCTTTCCTTTGCAGTGGGTAGACCCTGCACAACAGGGCCGACCCACCGGGTCCGTCGTGAGCTCTACTCCATCTTGCTGGTTTCCAGGTTCTTTCCGCTCGTTTCCGACGCGCTCCACGCGGCGAGGATGGTGGTTCCGGCGGTCGCCGCGAGTAGGAGGCTCAGCGGCACACTCGAGCCGTCGAAGGCAACCAGCAGGCTCGCAGCGATCATCGGGGTAAAGCCTGCGCCGATCAGGCTGGCGAACTGGTAACCGAACGACACCCCGGTATATCGCACGTTCGTTCCAAACATCTCAGAGAGCATCGGCGCGGGGGGCGCGTACATCGCGGACTGCACCACCTGCCCGAGCATCAGCGCGACGGTCAGCACCGCAACCGAACCGGCGTCGATCATCGAATACAAGGGAACGCATACAGCACGGCCACAGCCGCGCCGGTGAGGCTCACCGTCCGCCGGCCGAATACCAAACCCCCCAAGGGCCGTGCGACGTAGCCGACCGCCAGCGTCCCGAACGCGGCGATCGTCGATACTGCCGGGCTCGACGAGGGAAAAACAGCTTCCCGAAGACCAACGCGGCCATGGTGCTGTACAGCAGGAAGTCGTAGTACTCGATGGTGGTGCCCAACAGGCTCGACAGCGTGACTTTCCGCCACTGCGAGTTGTTACCGGACGGGTGAGGCGCGGCCGCGGTCGGTCCTCGACCGAAGTCGGCACGATGTGATCCATTATCAACAGTCCGCCCACTGGGCGGGATGTTCGCCTCTGCGGGCGGGCTGATCTATCGAGCGGTGAGTGTGCGATCTGTTGTTTCGACCGTGAGGCGTAGGGCGTCGTCGGAAGCGCTGCCCGCAGTGCATGGATGGTTGGGTTGGCCTGGCACTGCATCGCCACACCGCATACATCTCCCGATTAGGGGGTCGGTGCAATGTACGCGAGACGAACTCGTAGCGAGCCGGTGCCGGGCCAGGCGCGGATCAGCGCAAGGAGGTACTCGACCGCCACCAACGCGAGCCGAATTGCTTGGTCACAACGCCGCATCATATGCAGCCCTCAAGCTTCTGGCTTCGGAGCCATCGACGGGCCTGCGCGCTCGGCGGTACGTACAAGTATTCTCCGAGAGTAAATCGCTTGAAAGACACCAACAATGAAGAACGTCAACCCTAAAAGGCACCAGCCCGTATTACCCGTTCCGACAAGAGCAATCATGATGGCCGGACCAACTGCTACTGCCAGTCCGTCTCCAATCGCGGCGATCGATTGATATCCGCCCGCGTGGTCATCATTCATCATGCTGGTAGAAAAATACCATTTTGAAGTTACGACCAAAACTTCGGCCAAAGCGTGGAGCAAAGTAAGGCCGAGAATTATTGCGACAGCGACGCGGGTCGACTCCGTTTCGCCTGCGATCACAAATCCCGCACATACTACGGATAGAAAAATGGATCCGGCCAGGTTTACGTATCTGCCGTGCTTCAATGTCACGACTTTATTTCCTACGGGGATCTGGATAATTATAATGATAATCGCGCTGATCGCCAAACAAACTCCCGCCATTGCGGGCGGGGCTACAGTTGATTCGGTAATCCACAACGGCAATCCGACAGTGAGAACCGGCCAGCACAGCATGAGAAGACTCGACCCCAGCATCATTAGCAGGAACGCCCGGTCTTTTACGGCTGTCGAGCCACCGATCCGACGGTCCGCTCGCGACGAGGTCACAGCTGACCGGCGGCTTATCCGAGTGCACATAAGTGCTCCCGCGAACAGCATGGTGCCGCCAATAGCCAAAGCAATCCGGAAAAAGATCTCAGCGCCGGAGGCGAGAACAAGAGATGCGGCGACAGCTGTTAGGGCGTAGAGCACATGTTGCAGAGTCCGGATCCATGAGAGCGATTTCACTCTGCTCATGGGATCCACGCGAGTCGCGACGATGCTAGTCGATAGGCCTGTTTGGGCGGATTGAAGGCCAAGCGTAATAAACAGTGCTGCGAGTAGCAGGACCGTGCTACTCGAAAGCGACACAAGGAGGGCGGCGATACCCCGCAGCGTTAATAACAGAGCTAGCAATTAGCGGTCATCGACGCGGTCTCCAAGTGATCCCACGGGATATGCAAGAGCCATGCCCGCAACCCCGCCGAAGAGGGAGACCGTAGAAACAACGGCTGGGCTCACGTCTGCAACAGAGACAAAGTAAACTGCCCACAGTGCAATCCATATTCCGTTTGCGAGACTGTTGGCTGCGAACATTCCGTATAGAATTGCTGGCCCGACCGGTCTTGTCATCACCCCGCGAAATTTACGTGAGTAAGACTCATCAGGGAAGCTGCCGTGTCGATCCGGTCGGTACACGGGCGAAGGAGGTGTCGGTCCCGCGCGATCACTTCGAGGTCGCGCGCGCTCGGGCGGTGCAGATGCTTCGTCATGTCGTACGACTACTTGTCCACGTGCAACCGCTCGCTCACGATTGTCCTCGGTCGTTTCTCGATCGTGGAATCCGACATCAAAACAGTACCCCTTGCCAGTGTGTCTCTTGCCAGTCGCCTGGATTGGTCTTGGCGCGAAACACCGCGTCTTCGTCGCACCCGTGTCGCAGTGCCTCACGGATCGCAAGAGACCGCTCGTAATGGGAGCGGCCTTGACCGTTGAGTAGCGAGCAAACGGCCAGAAAGTCTCCCCATTCGCGACCGCGTATCGCAAATTCTCGCCGTGGGTGGAATTCACGAGTTGGCTGGTACTGACCCGAACGCACACTGGTCCTTGCACTTGTGCTCGCACACAACGTTCGATTTCGAGAGGCCCGTCCACCAGCTCCACCGAGAACCGATGAGCCAGCACCGTCCTTTGCCGATTCTCTCGTTGGAAGTTGTACCGGCTCCGTCCGGGCCGCTGATCGCCGCGACGTTCACTCGCGAAGGCCTTAGTGATGATCGACCACCACACGCGGACGGGACTGTCCGCTGGACTCCTCAACGACGTACTCGACGTCGGGCACCGGAAAGCCGATGTCCCCGACGGTTCGCCCCAACTCGTAACCGGTGACGCGTCACTAACCGCAGCGGGGTTCGGAACTTGTCTTCCCAGTCGACGACCTTCTCTCGCGACATAGGCGCCGGAGCAGGTGGTAGTTCTCGGTGGCCTGGAATCGCTGAACAGCCAGCGTTCTACGGCGACGGCTCCTGGAACAAGGAACACACCCCGGCAGAGGATCACCCTGTACCGGAACCGCTTCGAGCAGTACGGGCACGGCGCGGCCGAGCAGGCCGTCGTCGGACTCGGCGGCCAGGTATTCATGGCGGACACCGAAGCCGAGGCCAGGCGCATCTTCCGTCCGTATTTCGACAACGCGCCGGTGTACGGCCACGGCCCGTCCCTCGAGGAATTCTCCGCGACGACCCCGCTGACCGTGGGCACCCCCGAACAGGTCGTCGAGCGCACTCTCGGCTTCGCCGACTACGCGGGTGACTACCAGCGTCAGCTGTTCCTCATGGATCACGCCGGTCTGCCGCTCGACGTGGTGCTCGAGCAGATCGAAATCCTCGGTCGCGAGGTCGTCCCGGTGCTCCGTACCGAGTTCGAACGACGGCGTCCCGCGCATGTGCCGTCCGACCCGCCCACCCACGCGTCGCTCGCCGCCGAAGGCCCCGGGTCGCCGCACCGGCTCGTCGCTCCGGCTGCGAGCGGGGCCGGAGCCCGGGAATGAGCAGGGGAGCGGCGGGCGTCACTGCCAGCTGATCGGCAGCCCGACCGAGCTCAGCCACGCGTCGACGTCGTGACCGTGGGCGGCGATGCCGTCGACCGCTTCGAACGCGCGCAGGACGGCCAGTTCGGCGTCGTCCGTGTCGAGCAGACCCGCGGCGACGGCGGCGAACAGTTCGTCGACATCTTCTACCGCGGTGCCACGGCCGGTGCGGACGAGAAGATCGAGGTAGTGGTCGCGCGAATGCCACACGTCACCGTCTCGCCAGTACTCGCCCACATCGACGTACCGATCCAGGTCGCGCTCGTGCCCGTGTCGGTAATGGAAGATCGTCACGCGCAGATGCCGGGACGGCAGCAGCCAGGACTCCACGTACCCGAACTCGTGGTGGTCCGCCGGCCGCGCCATGTACAGCCCCCACGGCTCGACCCGGTACACGTCCACCGGCCGCACATTGCCCTTGGGGTCGGTGTTGGTCTGCGCGGGAACATCGAAACGTTCCTCTTTGACGGGGTGAAGGTGCGGCGTCATGACCGCACGTTACCGTCCGCGCGGGAACGGGCGTTGCGCCTGGCGGGGAGCGGCGGGCTCGGCGGCGCGCCGCACGTGTCGGTGGGAGCAATTACCCTGGAAACATGGCGTTCGCAAGTGAGCATCCTGTAGTCGCCCATTCCGAGTTCCGTCCGGTGGGGGAGATCGAACGCACCGACGCCCCGTTCGAGGTCGTCAGCGAATACGAACCCGCCGGCGACCAGCCCGCCGCGATCGACGAACTCGAGCGCAGGCTGAAGGCGGGGGAGAAAGACGTCGTCCTGCTCGGTGCCACGGGTACCGGCAAGTCCGCTACCACCGCGTGGCTCATCGAGCGGCTGCAACGTCCCACCCTCGTGATGGCACCCAACAAGACTCTCGCCGCGCAGCTCGCCAACGAGCTGCGGGAGATGCTGCCCAACAATGCGGTCGAGTACTTCGTGTCGTACTACGACTACTACCAGCCCGAGGCGTACATCGCGCAGACCGACACCTACATCGAGAAGGACTCGTCGATCAACGACGACGTCGAGCGGTTGCGTCACTCGGCCAGTTCGTCGCTGCTCTCCCGCCGCGACGTCGTGGTGGTCGCCTCGGTGTCCTGCATCTACGGCCTCGGCACCCCGCAGTCCTACCTCGACCGCTCGATCCAGCTCGAGGTCGGCCTCGAAGTTCCGCGCGACGCCCTGCTCCGCCTGCTCGTCGACGTGCAGTACAACCGCAACGACCTCGCGTTCACCCGCGGCTCGTTCCGTGTGAAGGGCGACACCGTCGACATCATCCCTGCCTACGAGGAACTCGCGGTCCGCATCGAGTTCTTCGGCGACGAGATCGAGGCCCTGTACTACCTGCACCCGCTGACCGGCGACGTCGTCCGCAAGGTCGATTCGTTGCGGATCTTCCCCGCGACGCACTACGTGGCCGGACCCGAGCGGATGGAACGCGCGGTCAAGGACATCGAAGCCGAACTCGAGGAACGTCTCGCCGATCTCGAGAACCGCGGCAAGCTTCTGGAGGCGCAGCGGCTGCGGATGCGCACGCAGTACGACCTCGAGATGATCCGGCAGGTCGGATTCTGCTCCGGCATCGAGAACTACTCGCGGCACATCGACGGCCGGCCCGCCGGCACCGCACCCGCGACGCTGATCGACTACTTCCCGGAAGACTTCCTCCTCGTCATCGACGAGTCCCACGTCACGGTGCCGCAGATCGGCGCCATGTACGAAGGCGACATGTCGCGCAAGCGCAACCTCGTCGAATTCGGTTTCCGCCTGCCCTCGGCCGTCGACAACCGGCCGCTCACCTGGGAGGAGTTCGCGTCTCGAATCGGCCAGACCGTCTACCTGTCGGCGACGCCCGGACCGTACGAACTCGGACGGACCGGCGGCGAATTCGTCGAACAGGTGATCCGCCCGACCGGCCTGGTGGACCCGAAGGTCGTCGTCAAGCCCACCAAGGGCCAGATCGACGACCTCATCCACGAGATCCGGGAGCGGGCCGACCGTGACGAACGTGTGCTCGTCACGACGCTGACGAAGAAGATGGCCGAGGACCTCACCGACTACCTGCTCGAACTCGGTATCCGGGTGCGGTATCTGCACTCCGACATCGACACGTTGCGCCGCGTCGAACTGCTCCGGCAGTTGCGTCTGGGCGAGTACGACGTCCTCGTCGGCATCAACCTGCTCCGTGAGGGTCTCGACCTCCCCGAGGTGTCGCTCGTGGCGATCCTGGACGCCGACAAGGAGGGGTTCCTCCGCTCGAGCACGTCGCTGATTCAGACCATCGGGCGCGCGGCGCGCAACGTCTCCGGCGAAGTGCACATGTACGCCGACAAAATCACCGACTCCATGGCGCGCGCCATCGACGAGACGGACCGCCGGCGAGAGAAGCAGATCGCCTACAACGAGGAGCACGGCCTCGACCCGCAGCCGTTGCGCAAGAAGATCGCCAACATCATGGACCAGGTGTATCAGGAAGCTGAGGACACCGAAGCCATTGAGGTGGGCGGATCGGGCCGCAATGCCTCGCGCGGACGTCGCGCCCAGGGTGAGTCGGGACGCGCGACGAGTTCCGGTGTCGTCGAAGGTCGCGACACCACGACGATGCCGCGCGCCGAATTGGCCGACCTTGTGCAGCAACTCACCGACCAGATGATGCAGGCCGCACGCGATCTGCAGTTCGAGCTGGCGGGTCGGCTCCGCGACGAGATCGCCGATCTCAAGAAGGAATTGCGGGGGATGGACGCCGCGGGTCTGAAGTAGATCCGGAGAACCGCTCCCGGCGGCCGCGAGGGTCCGGGACGCGTCGCTGTGGCGTGGGACCCAAATCCCCCATGCGCCCCGGTGTCCCGATACTGTCTACGCCAGCGCCGGGGGGAGGGTTCGCATTTCTTCCACCGGCACCATCGGCGGCACGCGCCGGTGACCGGAACACGATGGAGGAACGAATGAGCGCCTACCGGACCATTGTCGTCGGGACGGACGGTTCGGAATCGTCGTACAAGGCGGTGGAGAAGGCAGCTGCCCTCGCGGGAGACGCCGGCGCCAAGTTGGTGATCGCCTGTGCGTACTACCCAGCCGATCCCAAGGACACCGCACACGCCGCAGACGTGCTGCGCGACGAGGCCTACCAGGTCACCGGATCCGCACCGACCTACGAAATCCTCCGCACGGCACGGGAAAAGGCCACCGTGGCGGGCGCGAAGAACATCGTCGAACGGCCCGTCGTCGGTTCGCCCGTGGAATCCCTCCTCGCCCTCGTCGCAGAGGTCGAGGCGGATCTCATCGTGATCGGTAACCGCGGACTGAACACCCTCACCGGCAGGCTCCTCGGCTCGGTGCCGTCGGACGTGGCCCGGAAAGCGACCTCCGACGTGCTGGTCGTGCACACCGTCCGCTGACAGAGTTCCGCGAACGCGCGGGAGTCAGCAGTAGGTCTCGCGCGTGATCTCGACATAGTGCCGGGCGGCATCGTCGCCCGGCATCGTCGTATGCGTCGCCGCCGCGGCGTACGACGCGATCGGCCGCGCTGTCTCCAGGATGCGTTCCTCCGGCATTCCGGCTGCGAGCTGGTCGCACAGTCCGCGCGCGACCGCGAGCAGGGTCTCGTCCGGAACATCCGCGACCAGTCCCGCTTCGTCCAGCGTCTCCTTCATGCGTGTCGCGCGCGCGTCCAGCACCGGTGGCTCGGCCGCGGCCGTGGCCGTGGGTGTCTCCACCGCCTCGACGGGGTCGGCTGTGCCGGCCGAGCATGCGGCAGCCGCGAGCACTGCCGCGCCGGCGAGCAGAACCCGAGCCGCGGCGCCGATCGGCCACCGTCCCCGTCCCATCACCCTCACCTCACACCGTCGACGAACCGGACGTTTCTGTCGGCGGTGCCGTGGCGTACGGCACCGTGCACAGGACCGTACCTTCCCGGCATAACGGAATCGTTCCGATCGACAGCGTGCTGCTTCACCGCAACGTCGAGACGACCCCTGCTCAACACCGGGCCTTGGCGGCGAGTCCGTCGAGTACCCGGGGGAGCGGGGTGGTGTGCAGCACGCCGAGTCTCTGGGTCGCTCGGGTCAGTGCGACATAGAGGTCGTTCATGCCGCGGGGAGATTCCGACACTATCTCGG
Organism: Rhodococcus sp. 7Tela_A2; assembly: GCF_049311045.1. Classification (NCBI taxonomy): domain Bacteria; kingdom Bacillati; phylum Actinomycetota; class Actinomycetes; order Mycobacteriales; family Nocardiaceae; genus Rhodococcus; species Rhodococcus sp. 7Tela_A2. Next base: position 9,689 of record NZ_JAXION010000018.1, read on the forward strand.
ACGGCTCCACCAGCAGCACGGCGTCGAACTCGAGGCCCTTGACGTCCTTGACGGCAGCGACCGTCACCGACGGTGAGGCGAGGTGCGCCCACTCCGCCACCAGGCGGGCAGGTACCAGAACCGCCGTCGTGCCCGGTCCCGACTCCTCGTCCAGTGCGCTGCGCACCGCGTCGACCAAGCTGTCGGCGTCCACCGAACGTGCCCAGGGTTCGTAGCCGGATTCGCGCACCGACTCCGGCGGGAGTTGTTCGGGGTCGATCTCCGCGAGCACCGCGTGCGCGACCCGCATGATCTCCGCAGGCGTCCGGTAGTTGACGGTGAGTTCGGCCTTCTTCCACCGGTTCGCGACATACGGCTCGAGGACCCGCTGCCACGACGTGCTGCCCGCCGGATCACCGGTCTGGGCGGTGTCGCCCACGAGGGTCATCCACCGGTTCGGGATTCGGCGCATCAGCGCCCGCCACGCCATCTCCGACAGTTCCTGCGCTTCGTCGACGATCACGTGTCCGTAGGTCCAGGTCCGGTCACCGGCAGCACGTTCCGCGGTGGTCTCGTAGTTCCGGTGGTCCTGGCGCTCCGCGAGCTGGGACGCGTCGATGAGGTCGTATGCCATGAGCAGTTCGGGGTCGAGGTCGTCCTCGAGATCCTGCGGTGCGGAACCGGTGAGGATGTCGAGTGCGCCTTGGGCGTCGGCGATCTGCCTGCGCCACCTGCGGGACGCGCGTTCTCGTTCCGCCGCGTCGTCGACCCCGAGCAGTTCGGCGATCTCGTCGAGCAGCGGGGCATCGGCGGCGCTGAAATGTCCCGCACCGTCCGGGCGGTAGAGCGCCTCGATCTGGTCTTCCGAGAAGTGCGGCGCGGCCGAGGCAAGACGTTCCCGTGAGCCGAGCAGATCCGTGAGCACCTGCTGCGGGGTCAGTTCCGGCCACAAGGCGTCGATCGCGGAGACGATGTCCCGGTCCGCCCGCATCTCCGACCGGATGTCGTCGATGTCGTCGCGGCTGAGCAGGTTTCCGCCGTTGACCAGGTCGGTACCGATGATGGAGGCGAGCTGGTCTGCGAGCGCTTCGATGACCGCGGACACGAAAATCGGACGAGCCAGATTGTGTGGCCGACGCGACGAGCGCGCCCGGCCGCGTGCACGCGAGACAGATTTCCGGTCGAGCATGAGGCGGTAGGTGTCGAACGAGACGGGCACCGGGGAACTCGGGACTTCCTGCCGGTCCCGCACCGCCTTCTTGAGGATGTCGACCGTGGCCGACGACCCCTTGAGTTCACCGGCCTCGCGGCTGTCGTCCAGCGTGGCCTTCACACCCGGATACAGGTCGCCGATGGTGGACAGCAGCACGCCCGTCTCACCGAGGGAGGGCAGCACCTGACCGATGTAGTCGAGGAAGGTGGAATTCGGGCCGATGATCAGCACGCCGCTCTTCGCGAGTTGCTTCCGGTACGTGTAGAGCAGGTATGCGGCGCGGTGCAGCGCCACCGCAGTCTTGCCCGTTCCCGGCCCGCCTTGCACCACGAGCACGCTTCGGTGCTCGGAGCGGATGATCGCGTCCTGCTGGGCCTGGATGGTGGCCACGATGTCGTGCATCTGCCCGGTGCGGGCGGCGTTGAGGGCCGCCAGCAGGGCGGACTCGCCGGCGACTCCGCCTGCAGCCGGGGTGTCGGAGTGCTCCTGCGCGGCGTCGAGATCGAGGTATTCGTCGTTCAGGGCGGTCACCGAACGTCCACGACTGCGGATGTGGCGACGCAGCACCACGCCGTCGGGTGTTGCCGGCGTGGCGAGATAGAAAGGCCGCGCCTGCGGTGCCCGCCAGTCGAGGAGAAGCGACTCGTAGTCGTTGTCTTCGTCCAGAATTCCGATGCGCCCGATGTATCGGCTGTCGAGGCCCCCGTCGTTGTCGACCTCGTCGTCCCGCACGTCGATCCGCCCGAAGCACAGGCCGTGTTCCGCGGCGTCGTACTTCGCGAGATCCTCGGTATACATCTGGGTGAACGACTCGCGTTCGGAGCGTGCCTGCGGGGTGCCCCCCGACTCCCGGAGCACGCGGGTCAGCCTCGTCTTCGCGTAGTCGCGCAGGTCGTCGAGGTGCCGGTAGAGCATCGAGACGTAGGCCTGCTCAGGCTCGAGGTCTGGGTGGGACGCGCCATCGGCCGGCACATGAACTCCTCGGATAGGGACAGATCGAACGCGTGGGGGCGTCGACGGAAGTGCCCGAGAAGTCTAGTCGGATCGCTCCGGGCAGCGGGAAACACCCGGTCACAAACGCGGGGGGGGGCGCGGGGCCCGGGGGGTGGGGGGGGGGCGCCGGGGCGCCGCCCGCCCCCCCCCCGCGCGCCCGCTGGAGCCGAATCCCTCGGCTCGGTGTGGTGCTGTTGAACAGTCTTAACGCTTCTCGAGCGCCTTGCGGTTCTTCTCGAGGGACTTCTCGGCCTGCTTGCGTGCCTTCTCGGCGCTGGCCCGGGCCTTTTCTGCCGCCTTCAAAGCCTTGCCGTTGAGCACCGCCGAACGCTCGTCGGCAAGCTGTGCCCATTCGCTGCTGCGATCACGGGCGGTGTCGAGGAACCTGGTGCCGCGCATCCGCGCGACCTCGGCGATTTCCGGGCCGCGTTCCTTGGCGACGCCGAGGAGTTCGGTGCCGCGTTCACGGGCGGTGTCCGCGAACTCGGGGCCGCGTTCCTTGGCGACGTCGAGCAGGCCGGTGCCGCGCTGGCGTGCGCGCTCGGCCAGTACCGGACCGCGGTCGCGCGCGACTTCGAGAAACTCGCTGCCGCGTTCCTTGGCCACCTCGGCGAATACGGGACCTCGCTCCTTCGCGACATCCAGAAGGTGGCCGCCGTGCTCGGCAGCGTCTCCGGTGAGGGACTTCACGCGTTCGGCCACGGTGTTGAAAGCGTCCGCAGTGCCGTGGTCGGACGATGCCGCCAGGGGGAGTGCTGCGGCGACCGAAGCCTGGGCGCGGCGAGCGGCGCGGCGGCCGCGCCAGCCGAGCGAGGGCTTGCCTTCGGTGTCCACGGCTGCGATGAGGAGTCCGCCGAGAAGGCTCACGCTCTTGATGAACTCGGTACGCTGCCGGGACCGCGTTTCGGCGTCCTCTGCGTTCCAGAAGTCGTGGCCGACCGCCGTGCTCGGTACGAGAGACCCGGCGAGGGCGAGTGCCGAGAGTCGAGGTGCCTTGCCCAGCGCGAACAGTGCGCCGGCGCCGATCTGAACCGCTGCGTTGAGCTGGATCAGCGTCTCGGGGTTGCTCGGGAGCCGATCGGTGACCGAGGCGGGCAGTGTGTTCACCGCCTGATCCAGCGCGGGCTTGGCCGCGTTCGCCCGCGGAGCGGGATTGCGGAGGGCGTCGACGCCCCCGGCAATGAAAATGGACGCGAGCATCGGTCTCGCGAGTCTCCGGACGATCATGTAATTCCTCCCGTAGTCGGGTGTGTTGCCACCGGAACCCGTGTACCCCCACCGCTGCCGGAATATGCCCGGGATCCCGGAGTGTCGCCCGGGATGTCCTTTTCCGCGCAGAAGTGGGGTTCGCATAGGACGGAACTTCTAGATAACCCGAATCGGCAGGGGTGCACACCCGCCGGCACAACCGGGCCGAGACCTGAGGGTCGTCGCGTCAATCGATGCGCGCGACCTCCGGGCGGGCGGTCACCGGGGCGGCCAGTTGCTGCTCGTCGCAGATCCGTTGCAGCTTCTCGAGCGTGGCGCTCAGGCCCGGGCCTCTCCGGGGGCCCGGAGTGAAGGACGCGGGCAGGTGCCGCATGCCCTGGATGACACCGATGGTGTCGTAATGCACCGTCCCTTCGGGATCGCACCGGAAGTCCGGCATGCGGTCGAGTACCGCGGTGAGCATCGACTTGAACACCGTTCGGGCTACGTTGGAGCCGATGCAGCGATGGATTCCGAGACCGAAACTGAAGTGCCGGTTCCCTTTCCGGTCCAGGACGATCTCGTCGGGATCGGGAAAGACCGTCGCGTCACGGTTCGCCATCGCCCACGACAGCCACAAGCGCTCACCTTCGCGCAACTCGGTGCCACCGACCTCGAAGTCGGCCGCGACGGTGCGCCCGTCGCCCGGTGCCGGCGTGAAGAAGCGCAGGAACTCTTCGGTGGCCGAATCGAGCAACTGTTCGCGGTCGCGGATGAGCACGTCACGCTGGTCGGGATTCGACGACAACCACTCGAGCGAGTGGGCGGTGAGCGCCGTCGTCGTGTCGAAACCGCCACCGATCAGCAGTCCGAGCATGCCCAGCAGTTCGAGGTCGGGCGCCGGCTCGCCGTCGATGCGCAACTCGACGAGCCCGTTGACGAGTCCCGGACGAGGGTTCGTCTTGATCTCGGCCAGATTCGACAGCAGGTCGATCCCCATCGCGCGGTGCATCTCGGCGACCCGCTCGGCGTCCGGCGAATTCTCCGGTGTGTAGACCGACGCGTGCACCGGTTCGCTGTACACGGACCATTTCTCGATTCGGATACCGAGCATGGCGAGGGTGAGGACGGCGGGCACGATGTTGGCCAGGTCGTCGACGAAGTCGATCCGTCCGGATTCGATCTTCTCGTCGAGTGCGGCGTGGACTGCCTCGTCGATGAACGGTTCCCACCGTTTCACCGCGGCGGGGGACAGGTAAGGGTTGAGGACCTGCCGGTAGAGGCGATGCTCGGGGTCGTCCATCTCGAGAATGCCGCCGCGCACCATTGCCGCGCGACGTGCGGTGGGAATCGAGATCCCCTTGTATCCGCGCCGGGTGCCGTGAACGTCGTGGTCGTTCGACACGTCGGCACTGCGTGCGAGCTCGAAGACCTCGTCGCTCCCGCTGGCTACCCAGTGCCCGTCGTAGGTGTCGGTCCAGGCGAGGGGGCACCGGGCGTGAAGATCCTGCGTGATCTCCTCGAACCGATGCCGGTATTCCGGGGTGTGCCGGTCGAAATGGGCCCGGGGGTGCTTACGGTCCCGGTCGACGGGTGCGTCATCGATGGTCACAGCTGTTCCTTCGCGGTACAGGGATACTCGGGCGGGATCGTCTTCACTCGGTGTTGTCGTCGTATGCGTCAGGCGCCGGATGCGGCGACGGTGCCGGGCTCGCCGCTGGAGTCCGGGCCACCGGCCGCGGCGCGTACCGCGCGGACGATGCCCTGATAACCGGTGCAGCGGCACAGGTTGCCCGAGATCGCTTCCCGGATCTCGTCGTCGGACGGTGACGGGTTCTCTCGCAGGAATGCGGTTGCCGAGACGATGAATCCCGGTGTGCAGAAACCGCACTGGAGTCCGTGCTGGTCCCGGAAGGCTGCCTGGACGGAGGACAGTTCCCCGTCGGCACCGGCGAGGCCCTCGATGGTCGTCAGTTCGGCTCCGTCGGCCTGGACCGCGAAGATCAGGCACGCGCGCACGGCCTCGCCGTCGAAGAGGACGGTGCACGCCCCGCACACTCCGTGCTCGCATCCCAGATGTGTGCCGGTCAGGCCGCACCGCTCGCGCAGGTAATCGGCCAGCGTCAAGCGCGGTGGTACGCGATCGTGGCGGGTCGCGCCGTTGATCCGGACACGGATATCGACGTCAGTCATCGAGTGCCTCCTTCACGGCGCGGTTCCACGCGCGAGCTACCATCGCGGACCCGACGCGGCGCCTGTACCCGGCCGTGCCGTGACCGTCCGACGGAACCGCGTCGAGATGTGCGGTCGCGTCGCGGCCGACCTCCTCGGCGGAGATCGTCGATGCCCCGCGTCCGAGCAGTTCCCTTTCGACCGTTCGCGCGCGGATCGGTGTCGGGCCCATTCCGAAGACCGTGACCGCGCACCGTTCGATCCGCTCGTCCGCATCCACGCGGAGCGCGACCGCAGCGCCCGCCACCGCGAAGTCGCCGCTGCGGCGGGTGAATTCTTCGATCGCAGAACCGCACCGGCCGCGCCACACCGGGAATGTCACTGCGGTCACCAACTCGTCCGGTTCCATCGCCGTCGTCCACATCCCCTGGAAGAAGTCGGCGGCGGGGATCGTGCGCAACCCCCGGGGGGAGCGCGTTTCGATGTCGGCATCGAGGGTCAGGGCCACCGCCGGATACTCCGCTGCGGCATCGGCGTGCGCGAGAGAACCGCCTATCGTGCCGCGGTTGCGGATCTGGAAGTGCCCGATGAGCGGTGTCGCGCGGGCCAGCAGGGGAACGCTTCGGGCGATCGCCTCGGACAGGCCGACCATCGCGTGCGTGGTGGTGGCCCCGATCCGGACGGTGTCGGTGCCGGCCGTGATGTCCGCCAGATCGGTGAGTCGCCGGAGGTCCACAAGGTGGTCGAACACGGCGAGCCGCAGGACGAGCAGCGGCATCAGGCTCTGCCCGCCGGCGATGAACTTGGCCTCGTCACCGAGTTCGGCGAGCAGGTGAACCGCCTCGTCGGCCGTCTCCGGTGCGTGGTAGTCGAACGCGGCGGGCTTCATTCGTCGTCCTTCGCGGCGGTGCGGGCGTCGTCGATCATCGTCAGAACGGCGGAGGGGGACAGCGGCAGCTGCTTCAGTTCGACTCCGAACGGAGCAAGCGCGTCCATCACCGCGTTGAGCACTGCGGGGGTCGCGCCGATCGCACCGCCCTCGCCGACCCCCTTGAAGTTTCCGGGCCCCGGGCTCGGGGTGTCGATGTGCCCGATCTCGATCGCCGGAATCTCGGATGCCGTCGGCAGCAGGTAGTCCATGAAGGTGGTGGCGACGGGATTGCCGCTGTCGTCGTACGCGAGATGCTCGTACAGTGCGCCGCCGATTCCCTGGACGGTGCCGCCGCAGATCTGGCCCTCCACCACGCTCGGATTGATCATCTTGCCGCAGTCCTCGCTCACGATGTAGCGAAGCAGGGTCACCTTGCCGGTCGCTACGTCCACCTCGCAGGTGCACACGTGGGTGGCGTTGGCCCAGATCATCATGTGCGGTGTGCGGTAACGCCCGCTCGCTTCCAGACCCGGCGGGACACCCGGTGGCAGGGCCTCGCCCTGGAAGTAGGCGATATCCGCGATCTCGGCCAGCGACAGTGTCTTGTCCGGTGCGTTCCGCGCCGACGCCGTGCTGTCGACGAAGTCGATCTCGTCGGGAGTCGTGTCCAACCGGTGCGCCGCGATCGCCACGATCCGTTCACGCAGGCCCGCGGCGGTCTCGGCAATCGCACCTGCCGTCATCGACCCGGACCTGCTGCCACCGGTGCCGGCCCCGAACGGCGTGACGGCGGTATCGCCCTGGACCGTCCGCACATCCGCCATCGCGACGCCGAGGGCATCTGCCGTCAACTGCACGACGGTCGTCTCGAGACTGTTGCCCGCGGAGCCCCCGGCAACATAGACATTCACCTTGCCGGTCGGCTCGATCCGGATGGTGGCGCCCTCGGTGCTGTGGAACGAGGTTCCGCCCGTGGTCGGCTCGACGTAGGTGCACGTACCGACGCCGAGATACCGTCCCTCGGCGCGGGCGCGTTGCTGCTCTTCCCGGAAGTCCTCGTAGCCGAGCATCGCCACGGCCTGCTCGAGAGTGTCGAGGGGCGAGATGTGATCGAGCGGCATGCCGTGCGGGTTGAACACGGGCAAGTCCTCGCGGCGGATCATGTTGCGACGTCGCAGCTCGACGGGATCGATGCCGATCCGGCGGGCGGCATGGTCGAGAAGCACTTCACGAGCGACGGATTCGAACTGCCACGGACCACGATAGGCAAGCCGGCCGACAGTATTGGAGTAGTGGAACTTCACGCTGAACGACGCGTCCGGGACCCGGTAGGGACCCGGGAACAGCATGCCCACCACGACTCCGGCGGTGAGAGGCGAAGGAGTGGGGTAGGCACCGACGTTCTGCACATGGTCCATTCCCGCAGCAAGGATCCGGCCCTCCGCGTCGAAGGCCATCCGCACGTCTGCGTGCTCGTGACGCGCCATACCCGACGACATCAGATTCTCTTGACGGTCCTCGATCCACTTGACCGCCGTGCCGAGCGTGCGTGCCGCGAGCTGGATGCAGATCTCCTCGCGCAGCGGCGCAACCTTGAGTCCGAAACCCCCTCCGGTGTCGCGCGCGATCACCCGGACCCGGTGTTCGTCGATGCCCAGCAGCCGGGCACAGAAGCCGCGCACCTCGTGGGGCGACTGGGTGGAGATCCACACCGTCATCTCGCCTGTCGAGGCCGACCACTCCGCCACCAGCCCGCGGGTTTCCATGGGAACGGGTAGGTAGGCCTGCTGAAAGATCTGCTGCTGCACGGTATGTGCGGCGGCCTCGAAGATCGGATCGAGATCCGATGCCGGACGTCCGGCCATCTCACCGGCGGAGTTGCCGGCGAACCCGGCGTGCACGAGATGCGGTGACGAATCCGCGGTGACGTAATCGAGTACCGGTTCGAGCGGTTCGTACTCGACTTCCACGAGTTCGACGGCGTCTTCTGCGACGTACCGGTCGACGGCAACGACCAGGGCCACCGGGTCTCCGACGAATCGCACCTCTTCTTCGGCGAGCGGTGGCCGAGGTACCGGCGGCATGCCGGGCATGTCGAGCGCGTAGGAGATCTGGTGCGCGACGGTGTTCAGTTCGGCGGCGGTGTATACAGCGAAGACGCCCTCGAGCTGCAGTGCCGCGGATGTATCGATCGCGCCTATTCGCGCGCGGGGCAACGGGCTTCGTACAAAGCAGGCGTGCACCATCCCGGGCCGTGTCACGTCGTCGACGAACGTGCCGGCGCCCGTGACCAGGCGGAGATCCTCGATGCGCGGAACCGAGGTGCCGACGACCCCGCGCGCGGCGGCGTCGTCGCGGACGGCCGGGGGAGTCTGCGTGCGGGTCACCGGAGTGCTCGTCGCAGAGGGCGGTTCGGTATGCGGGAAAACGACGGCGGAAGTGTCATGCGGCAGGTTCTCCGTTCACCTGGACAGTCCGTCAGGCGTCCGCTGAAGGCTTGTGCCCCAACAGGTTCGAGAATGAAAGCGCAAACACGTGCGGGTTCGGCACGTGCGGAATGTCTAACATCGCCGACGGTGCGATGTCAACAAGATATGTCGTCGGCGATTATGCGGTTGCGATTTCGTGAGAATTGCATTTACGGCAGGTCAGGTCTCCGCGCGGTCCGGACGATGCAGTCGCGGCACGTCGGTAGTCGCGTCGTCCCGCGACAGGACCAGGTCGGTGACGCACTCGAAGTACGGGGCGGCGCTACCACGGCTCGTGGTGCGCTCGATCGACAGTCGTGCCGCGCGGCCGTGCAACCGGAGCGTCGCGATCTGGTTCCCGAACGTCGGCCCGGCGATCCGATCCCACTCCACGGGCGACCGGGGAACCGGCGTGACAAGCCGAAGCAACCCGCGTACCGACCGTTCCGCCAGGCGACTCCACGCCGCCCGGAACCCCGCCCGGACCGCGGCCGGAACCCGATTGTGGAGAGGTGAACACGTCAACTGATAGACCTGAGAGTCGGTCGGGAAGGTGAACCGCGCGCTCGCGGCGTAGGCGTGGTGGACATCGCCCGACAGCACACAGATCGTCGCCGGGGGGATGCCGGACGTATCGGTCCGGTCTCCGCGGGCGACTTCGCCGAAGAGTCGCGCGAGGCGGTCGAACGAGTCGTGGAACGCTGCCCAATGCTCGAGGTCGGCGCCGCGGCGCAGACTCTCCGCCCAGCGGGCGAACCGCGGTCCCCGCGCACCGAACGCCAACTGCTCGTCCCAGGCCTCCGCATCGTGCAACGCGCGGGGCAGCAGCCAGGGCAACGACGTTCCGACGAGGAGGTGGTCGTAGTCGCCCACCGTCTGGTCTTCGATCCAGTCGAACTCCGGATCGGAGACCATCTCGCGCCGTTCCGAGGTGAGGACCCGCCCGCAGCGCGAATCGATCACGAGAAGACGCACCGACCCGAAATCCCGGCGATACGACCACTGCACACCGCGCGCACCGTCGGCCTCCTCGTCGGCCTCGGACGCGAACTCGCGCAGCAGGGCGGTCGCGTCGCCGGTGGTCCCGCGGATCTTGGCGTACAACTCGTTCCGGCGCAGTTCCGCGGGCGAGAGGTTTCCGAGGTGCTGGTAAATCCAGTACGACATGAGCGCCCCGACGATCCGCTCCTCCCACCAGTTGCTCGCCTCGAATTCGGCGCGCCACGATTGCGAGGTGTTCCAGTCGTCGTGCACGTCGTGGTCGTCGAAGATCATCGAGGTCGGCACGGTCGACAGCAGCCACCGCACCTCCGGGTCCGACCACGCCTGGGCATAGAGCCAGGTGTATTCCTCGAAGTCCCGCACCTGGGCGCCGGGCGGCTCGTCCAGGTCGTGCCGCTCTCCGACGCGTTGCAGGATTTCGGGGGACAGTTCGTCGGCATAGACCTGGTCGCCCAGCAGCATCAACGCGTCGGGCCACAGGTCGCGCGGTTGCGTCCTCATACGCTGCGCGTAAACGGCGAGAGCGTCCGCGCCGAGCGACTCGTCGGGCCCGCCGTCGGTCTCGGCGCCGGTGGTGGCGACCCGGCACGAGCCGAACGCGAGATCGAACCGGGCGTCGTCGCTCAGGGACCGGATGACAGAGGCGTCGGCGTTCTCGAGTGGCCAGACGTCGGTGTCGTCGAGTCGCACCCGGTACGGCGTGGTGGAGCCCGGCTCCAGGCCGTCGATCACCACGAGGGCGTAATGGTGTCCCGCGACGGACCACGTCCGTTCGGAACGGCCGAGTATCTCGACGGTGCAGGGAGCAGATGTTTCCACCCACACCGTGGCGTCCGTGGAACCGACGTGCCTGAGGACGGGTCCGAGCAGAAGTGCCGCCATGGTTCACCGTGCCGGAGTTCGCAGGAGCGAGGCCTGATGCGACCGAATCGTACCGGGATCAGAAGGCCGATCCCGACGAAACGAGCCCCGGGAAGGGGAATCGGGGGGACGCTGTTGATGCCGGCAGTCTCCGCCGGCGGAACTTCGGAACGAGGGGAGTCCGGCGTGGACGACAGTCAGGATCCGAGTGGATGGGACAACCTCGACGAAGACGCGAAGCGGCAGGCGCAGGACAAAGCCGAGAAGGTCCGCAAGATGTACGAACCCGGGGTACGGCCCACCGAAACCGTGCCGGGTACCGACGGAATGGTCTCCGGTACCGCGTTCGCCGAGCCTGACGACGAACATCGCGGGGACGAATCGGAAGCGGACCGGCAGTAGAGCGGCCGGCTGTCCTGTCCGGCGTTCAGTCGTGCGCGCGGGGGCGTTGTGGCGATGCCATGGAAGTGCTTCCGAACGGCGCGCGGTAGGGGCAAGATGTGCGAATGCCCGCACACATCACCACCGCACCGCCGACAGTTCACACCGCCCTCCTCGGTCTGGGGGTCTACCGGCCTCGCCGCGTCGTTCCCAATTCGGAGATCGTCGAGCGCATCGACTCCACCGATGAATGGATCAGGACCCGCTCCGGCATCACCGCCCGCCACTGGGCCGAACCTGACGAAACGATCGTCTCGATGAGCACGGCCGCTGCCCGCGACGCGCTGTCCGCGGCGGGCATGGATGTCGATCAGATCGATGCCGTCGTACTGGCCACCTCGTCGCAGATGGTGCTGGGACCGTCCGCGGGGGCTGTCGTGGCCACCGAACTGGGCATGCAGAACACCGCCGCCTACGACGTCTCCGCGGGCTGCGCCGGGTTCTGCTACGCGCTCGGCAACGCGGCGAGTCTCGTCCGCGCCGGCCAGGCCCGCAACGTCCTTGTCATCGGCGTGGAGCGACTGTCCGACCTGCTCGATCCCACCGACCGCACGTGCGCGTTCATCTTCGCCGACGGCGCCGGGGCCGCAATCGTGGGCCCGGCCGAGGAGGAAGGGATCGGGCCGGTTGCCTGGGGCTCGGACGGCAGCCAGACCGACGCCATCAAGCAGGACAAGGATTTCCAGCAGTATTTCGGCGAGGTCGACGCCGCGCTGGCCGGCGGTCAGACGCCGGTACGCCCGTACATCCGGATGAACGGCGCGGCCGTTTTCCGCTGGGCCGTGACGTTCCTCGAGACGGCGTGCAAAGACGCCCTGGCGAAATCCGGCGTCACGGTCGACGACCTCGATGCCTTCGTGCCGCACCAAGCCAACAGCCGCATCACCGATGCCCTGATCCGGACCTTGGGACTACCCGACACCGTGGCGGTCGCTCGCGACATCGCGGAAACGGGCAACACGAGCGCGGCCTCGATTCCGATGGCCATGGAAGAGTTGCTGCGATCCGGTGCGTCCAAGCCCGGTGACACGGCACTGCTGCTCGGGTTCGGGGCCGGGCTTTCGTACGCCGGGCAGGTCGTCCGGATGCCCGCGATCGTGTAACCGCGACCGGCGGGGGGGGGGGGCGGGCCCCCACCCGTCATCGCGCGGTCGCGTCCACCGTCTCAGCGAGCATCGCGTGCGGGTAGTCGGCGGCGCGGTGCTGGAACGCGGTGATACTCGGATTCCGGATCACTCCGTCGCGAATCTCGATCGCTCGGGCGATGACCTGGTCGCCGGCCCAGGCGTCCGGGCCGGAGAGGACCGTCCGCACGTGGGGGAGCAGCGCTGCACTGATTTCCCACGTCGCGGAGTTCCACAGGTACGACGGACTGTGATCCACGGCGTAGTAGTGGATGTTGTTACCGACGACGAAGCTCGGCTCGGTGAACGAGGTGGGCCGCGCCCAGCTGAACCCCATGCCCGCATCGCACGACACGTCGACGATCAGGCTGCCGGGCGCGAATGCATCCAGGTCTTCTTCGCCGAGGAATGTGAGCGGTTCTGCGGTGTCCTGCAGGACGCAGTTGACCACGATGTCGTTCTCCGCGAGGTACGGCGCCAGCGGCACCCGTCCCTCGTCGGTGAGCACGAAGCTGCGATGCGGATCGGTGGCCTCGTGTTCGAACCGAACGATGCGCGCCGAGTGTATGGGCGATCCGACGGCCGCCACATCACGGTTGGTGAGCACCCGGACATCGTCGATGCCGTGTGCGTTCAAGGCGGTGACCGCGCCCCGGGCCGTTGCCCCGAACCCGATGACGACGGCGCGCAGACGACGGCCGTAGTCACCGGTGCACCCGATGATCTGCAGACCGTGGATCACCGAGCTGTAACCGGCAAGCTCGTTGTTCTTGTGGAACACGTGCAGCCCGAAGCTTCCGTCGCTGCGCCAGTGGTTCATCGCTTCGAAGGCGATCAGCGTCAGCCGCCGGTCGATGGCCTGCTGCGTCACCGCGGTGTCCTGGACGCAGTGCGGCCAGCCCCACACCGTCTGGCCCTCCCGGAACTCCGCGAGATCGCTCGCCTGAAGCTTGGGCAGAGCGATCACGTCGCAGTCGGCGATCAACTGCTCCCGGGAGCGGAATCCCGCGACGAAGGGCTCCAGATCGGTATCGGACACACCGAAGGGTGTGCCGTAGCCGGGCTCCAGATAGATGTGGGCACGCAAATCCTCGTCGATCCGGGAAAAGTGGTGCGGGTGGATCGGCAGACGTCGCTCGTTTTTCTTCCGAGAGTGCGCCAGGACACCGAGATCAAGCATATGTAGTTGTGCTCCTGCGGGTTTGGTGATGAGGGAGAGTTGTGTCAGCGCTTCTTGACGTGCGCGACGATCTCGGGATCGGCCTGGGAGTTCGCGCCCGACTTCTTGTCGGCCCGCTTTTCCTTCAGCGACTTGCCGGACTTCTTGGACATGGAACTGCGAGGCGATTTGTCGGCCATGCTGCCACCCTCATTCGAGGACCTGAACGGTCCTGATGACCTGACAGTACGGGATCACCGGCCCGGAACCTCGCTCCGCCTCGAATCGGGTCGCCGAACGGCCGGCGTCGAGGCTCGGGCCGATGACCTGCTACGCAGTCCGTCACCAGCCGCGTTCGCGCCACTCGCCGAGGTGCGGACGCTCCGCGCCGAGCGTCGAGTCCTTGCCGTGCCCGGGGTAGAACACCGTGTCGTCGCCGAAGCGGTCGAAGATCTTCGATTCGACATCGTTCATCAGCGAGCGGAAGGCGTCGTCATCCGGGGTCTTGCCGACGCCGCCGGGGAAGAGGGAGTCGCCGGTGAAGATGTGGTGCTTGCCTGTGCCCTGTTCGGTGAGAACCAGCGCGACCGACCCCGGTGTGTGCCCTGCGAGGTGAATCACCTCGAGATCCAGGTCACCCACCCGAATCGACTCTCCCTCGGTGAGAATTCGATCGGGTGCGACCGGCAGCGGTCCGGCGTCGAGTGCGTGCGCGGCGGTGGGGACACCCGTCTCGGCGGCGACCTTCTCGAGACCCTGCCAGTGATCCCAGTGCTGATGGGTCGTGACGATGAGTTCGAGGTGCGGGGCGTTGTCGCGCAGGAACTGCACCAGTGTGTCGGGTTCGTTTGCGGCATCGATGAATACGGATTTGCCGGTCGCGGTGTCGGTGACGAGGTAGGTGTTGTTGTTCATCGGGCCGACGGCGAGTTTGACGATCTCCGCGCCGGGGACTGCGCGTCGCTGGGCCGACCCTCCCGGGGTGACGTCGCCGGTGTAGGTGTCCTCGATGATCACGGTGTGCTGCGTCATACCCGCAAACCTACCGCCGCCATACCCGGGAGGGGACGAAGCGCGCCCGGCCTCTGTCGGTACCCGCGCCTACCATGGATCAAGGCCGAACCTCGGCCGTGTCTACAGGAAGGATATGGCGTGGCGGACCGCCTGATCGTGCGTGGAGCACGGGAACACAACCTGCGGGGAGTAGACCTGGACCTACCGCGCGACAGCCTCATCGTGTTCACCGGCCTGTCGGGATCGGGCAAGTCGAGCCTCGCGTTCGACACCATTTTCGCGGAGGGCCAGCGGCGCTACGTCGAATCGTTGTCGGCCTACGCCCGGCAGTTCCTCGGACAGATGGACAAGCCCGACGTCGACTTCATCGAGGGCTTGTCGCCGGCTGTGTCCATCGACCAGAAGTCCACCAACCGCAATCCTCGATCCACGGTCGGCACGATCACCGAGGTGTACGACTACCTGCGTCTGCTGTACGCCCGCGCGGGCACTCCGCACTGCCCGGTGTGTGGCGAGGAGATCTCCCGGCAGACGCCGCAACAGATCGTCGATCAGGTCCTCGACATGGAGGAAGGGGCGCGATTCCAGATCCTCGCGCCGGTCGTCCGCACCCGCAAGGGCGAGTTCGTGGACCTGTTCGAGCAGCTCACCGTGCAGGGTTACTCCCGCGTCCGGGTCGACGGCGTGGTGTATCCGCTGTCGGATCCGCCGAAGCTCAAGAAGCAGGAGAAGCACGACATCGAGGTCGTGGTCGACCGGTTGGCTGTGAAGCCGAGCGCCAAGCAGCGCCTGACCGATTCGGTCGAGACGGCGTTGCGCCTGGCGGAAGGCGTGGTCGTCCTCGACTTCGTGGACCGCGACGAGAATGCGCCGGATCGCGAGCGCCGGTTCTCCGAGTCGCTGGCGTGCCCCAACGGGCACCCCCTGGCGATCGACGATCTCGAGCCGCGCTCGTTCTCCTTCAACTCGCCCTACGGCGCGTGCCCCGAGTGCGCGGGCCTCGGTGTCCGGAAGGAAGTCGACGTCGATCTCGTCGTGCCCGACCCGGACGTCAGCCTGGCAGAAGGTGCGATCGCGCCCTGGTCGATGGGCCAGAGCGCGGAATACTTCACGCGCCTGCTGACCGGCTTGGCCGACGTCATGGGCTTCGACATCAACACTCCGTGGAAGAAACTGCCCGCGAAGGTTCGCAGGGCGGTCCTCGAGGGCAGCACCGACCAGGTGCACGTGCGGTACAAGAACCGGTACGGCCGCGTCCGTTCGTACTACGCCGAGTTCGAAGGTGTGATGCCGTTCCTGCATCGTCGCCTCGAGCAGACCGAGTCCGATCAGATGAAGGAACGCTACGACGGGTACATGCGGGAAATCCCTTGCCCCGCATGTAAAGGCGCCCGGTTGCGGCCCGAGATCCTCTCGGTCACCATCACCGCCGGCAACCACGACCGCAGGTCGATCGCAGAGGTGTGCGACCTGTCGATCGCCGAGTGCGCCGAGTTCCTCGACACGCTCACCCTGGGTAGCCGTGAGGCGGCCATCGCCGGCCAGGTGCTCAAGGAAGTGCAAGCGCGGCTCGGGTTCCTGCTCGACGTGGGCCTCGACTACCTCTCGCTCTCCCGCGCCGCCGCGACCCTCTCGGGCGGGGAAGCGCAGCGCATCCGGCTTGCCACCCAGATCGGCTCCGGCCTCGTCGGTGTCCTGTACGTGCTCGACGAACCGTCCATCGGCCTGCATCAGCGCGACAACCGGCGGCTCATCGACACCCTCACGCGGCTCCGCGATCTCGGGAACACGCTCATCGTCGTCGAGCACGACGAGGACACCGTCCGCGCGTCCGACTGGGTCGTGGACATCGGTCCGCGAGCGGGCGAACACGGTGGCCGGGTGGTGCACAGCGGCACCTACAAGGAGTTGCTCGACAACCCCGAGTCGCTGACCGGCGCGTACCTGTCCGGCCGTGAAGCCATCGAGATCCCGGCACTCCGTCGTCCCGTGGACCAGAAGCGGCAGATCACCGTGGTGGGAGCGCGCGAGAACAACTTGCACGACATCGACGTGTCGTTCCCGCTCGGTGTGCTCACCTGCGTCACCGGCGTATCCGGTTCGGGTAAATCCACGCTGGTCAACGACATTCTCGCGACGGTGATGGCGAACAAGCTCAACGGGGCGCGCCAGGTGCCCGGCCGGCACACCCGCATCAACGGTCTCGACCAGCTCGACAAGCTCGTGCGCGTCGACCAGTCTCCGATCGGTCGCACGCCGCGGTCCAACCCCGCGACCTACACCGGGGTGTTCGACAAGATCCGCACGCTGTTCGCGGCCACCACCGAGGCGAAGGTGCGCGGGTACCAGCCGGGGCGCTTCTCCTTCAACGTCAAGGGCGGACGCTGCGAGGCGTGTTCCGGTGACGGCACGCTGAAGATCGAGATGAACTTCCTGCCCGACGTCTATGTGCCGTGCGAGGTGTGCCACGGGGCGCGGTACAACCGCGAAACCCTCGAGGTGCACTACAAGGGCAAGACGATCGCCGAGGTTCTCGACATGTCGATCGAGGAGGCGGCCGAGTTCTTCCAGCCCGTCACCTCGATCCACCGCTATCTCAAGACACTCACCGAGGTGGGACTGGGATACGTGCGGCTGGGCCAGCCGGCCACCACGCTGTCCGGCGGCGAAGCCCAGCGCGTCAAGCTCGCGGCGGAACTGCAGAAGCGGTCGAACGGGCGCACCGCGTACATCCTCGACGAGCCGACCACCGGCCTGCACTTCGAGGACATCCGCAAACTGCTCGGCGTCATCAACGGGCTTGTCGACAAGGGCAACACCGTCATCGTCATCGAGCACAACCTCGACGTCATCAAGACGGCCGACTGGGTGATCGACATGGGACCCGAAGGCGGAGCCGGGGGCGGCACCGTCGTCGGACAGGGCACGCCCGAGGACATCGCCGAGGTGGAAGCGAGCTACACCGGGCGCTTCCTCGCCGAGGCGCTCGCGCCTGTACCGCCCGCGCCGAAGAAGGCTCCGGCCCGGAAGCGGGCGGCGAAGAAGAAGGTCGCGGCGAAATAGTCACGCAGGACACCCGGGAGCGGCGCCGAGCGCTGCGTCCCGGGTGTCGTGCTGTGCGGGTCGGATCAGTAGACGGGGCCGGTGTACTTCTCGCCGGGACCGAATCCGGGCTCGTCGGGAGTCGACGATGCCTCCCGGAACGCGCGCTGCAGTGCTTGCAGGCCCTCTCGGATCGGTCCGGCGTGCGGTCCGAGGTATTCCACGGAAGCCGTGACGAGGCCGGCCAGCGCAGTGATCACACGTCGTGCCTCGTCGAGATCGAGGTGGCTGCTCTGCTGGGGGTCGGCGTCGCCGAGGCCCAGCTTCTCGGCGGCCGAACTCATCAACATCACGGCAGCGCGGCTGATCACCTCGACAGCCGGGATCTCGGCGAGTTCGCGCACGTCGTCCGGCGCTACGTTCGGGTCCTGGGAATCGGGTGCCTCGGTCATGCATCGAGGATCCCACTGCGCCCGGGAGCGACGCAGTTCGGGTGGTCGCTCGCGGGGCGATTCGATGCCGACGTGCATCTTTGCTAGACTTGTCCCCACGACCGCCCATGCATACCAGCATGGGCAGCAAAGTGGAGTCCGACTCCCACCTCTGGCGGCACATAGATGCAGTTCAGTGGTCCGGTCTTCCCGGTGCTCGCACCGCGGATGCCGCATCCTCCGGGATGCTGGGGCGTATGTGCAGTGCAACTGCCGTTCGTCGACCGGTCGGTATCGGACCCCGCGTGGAGCCTCGGCACCACAGCGGGGTCTTTTCGTCGAGGAACTCGGGCCACCTGCTGCGGTGCGGTCACACCGACCCACCGTTCTACCTAGGAGGCCACATCAGCGCTGAGACCCGCATCAACGAACGCATCCGAGTTCCCGAGGTCCGTCTCGTCGGACCTGGCGGGGAACAGGTCGGCATCGTGCGTGTTGAAGATGCACTCCGCCTGGCCATCGAAGCCGATCTCGACCTTGTCGAGGTGGCGCCCGACGCTCGGCCGCCGGTCTGCAAGATCATGGATTACGGCAAGTTCAAGTACGAGAACGCGCAGAAGGCGCGCGAATCGCGCAAGAACCAGCAGATGACCGTGATCAAGGAGCAGAAGCTCCGGCCCAAGATCGACGATCACGACTACGAGACCAAGAAGCGCAACGTCGTTCGCTTCCTCGAGGCCGGGTCCAAGGTCAAGGTCACCATCATGTTCCGTGGCCGTGAGCAGTCGCGTCCCGAACTCGGGTACCGGTTGCTGCAGCGTCTGGGTGCGGATGTCGCCGAACTCGGCTTCATCGAAACCTCCGCGAAGCAGGACGGTCGCAACATGACCATGGTGCTGGCCCCGCACAAGGGCGCGAAGACCCGCGCGAAGGCGCAGGAAGCCGCCCATGCTGCACCGGTCAACACCGCGCAGCCCTCGAGCACCGCGCAGGCAACGCAGGCATCTGCCCCTGCGACCCCGCCGCCGGCGCCGCAGCAGGGCGACGCCCCAAGCAGCTAGCCGCTCGAACCAGCACACCCGGTGCTGCGTGCGAGCACCGATGTACACACCGACAAGAACTGAGGACTCCATGCCCAAGTCGAAGACCCACAGCGGCACCGCGAAGCGATTCAAGGTGTCCGGCAGCGGGAAGATCCTGCGCCAGAAGGCCGGGCGCCGCCACCTTCTCGAGCACAAGCCTTCGACCGTCACTCGCCGTCTCGACGGCGTGGCAGTGGTCGCGCCCGCGGACACCCCGCGGGTCAAGCGCCTGCTCGGCCTCTGAGCTTCCCCGACCGTTTCCCGCTCTCCGGGGACGAAACAATGTCGTCCCCCGAACTTTGACAGGACTTAACCAGTGGCACGCGTGAAGAGGGCCGTCAACGCCCAGAAGAAGCGCCGTTCGATTCTCGAGGCCTCGAAGGGCTACCGCGGGCAGCGCTCGCGTCTGTACCGCAAGGCCAAGGAGCAGCAGCTTCACTCGCTGACCTACGCCTACCGCGACCGTCGCGCCCGCAAGGGTGATTTCCGCAAGCTGTGGATCAGCCGTATCAACGCGGCGGCTCGCGCCAACGACATCACCTACAACCGCTTCATCCAGGGCCTCAAGGCCGCGGGTGTCGAGGTCGACCGCAAGATCCTCGCCGAGCTCGCCGTCTCCGACGCCGAGGCATTCGCCGGCCTGGTCGCGCTCGCCAAGGCTGCGCTGCCGGCCGACGTCAACGCTCCGGCTGCCTGAGCACGACGCTGAACGACGACACAACACAGGAACGGCCCGTGGATCCGCTCACCGAGCGCACCCCGCGGGTCGTTTCTGCTGTGAAACTCTTGCGGGCCGCGGAACGACGCAAAAACGGGCGGTTTCTCGCCGAGGGTGAGAACTCCGTCACCGAAGCGCTCGCGGCCGGTCACGTGCACGACCTGTTCGTCACCGAAGCCGCGGCCGAGCGCTACCGCGACTGCGTCGACGCCGCGCACCGCGCGGGGGTGCGCGTCGCCACCGTGACCGAGAAAGCCGCCGCCCGTCTGTCGGACACAGTGACCCCGCCGGGACTGGTGGCCGTCTGCGACACCCTCGACGTCCCTCTCGAGGCGGCACTGTCGCCGCGCCCCCGGCTCGTGGCGGTGCCCGTCGCGATGGCGGAGCCCGGCAACGCCGGCACCCTGATCCGTGTCGCGGACGCTGTCGGCGCCGACGCGGTGATCCTCGCCGGCGACTCGGTGGACCCACACAACGGAAAGTGTGTGCGTGCGTCGGCAGGCAGCATCTTCCACCTGCCGGTTGCGCGGGAGCGGGACACCCTGCGTGTTCTCGACGCCCTCTCCGGCGCAGGCGTGCAGATCCTCGCGACGGCCGCCGACGGCGAGGTCGAACTCGACGACGCCGACGAACTGCTGGCCCGTCCCACGGCGTGGCTGTTCGGAAACGAGGCCCACGGTCTCGATCCGGAGGTCGCCGCGCGGGCAGACCATCGGGTCCGTATCCCGATCCGGGGTCGTGCCGAGTCTCTCAACCTCGCTACCGCAGCGTCGATCTGCCTGTACGCCAGCTCCCGGGTGCAGCACCGGCCCCCGGTGCAGACTCGGGCCTCCGGACCCATCACATAGGATTTGTCGGTGCGCCGTCGACCATCCGGTCGCGGCGGCGCCCGCGAGAACATTTCGAACCATCGTTCGCCCGAAGAAGGAGTTGCACCGGTCGTGGCCAAGAATGAAGGCGGCACCCCGCCGGCAGTCGATCCGAGCGCCTTGACCGAGGAGGCCCTCGCTGCGGCCGAGAAGGCTGCGATCGAGGCGTTCGCGGCCGCTGCCGACCTCGACGCGCTCGCGCGGGCGAAGGTCGACCATCTCGGCGACAAGGCGCCCATCTCCCTCGCCAAGCGTGCGCTCGGCTCGCTGCCGGGCAAGGAGCGCGCAGACGCGGGCAAGCGGGTCAACGCCCACCGCACCGCCGCGCAGGCCGCATTCGACGCCCGCAAGGAAGAACTGCAGGCCGAGCGTGACGCGGCGGTCCTCGTCGCCGAGGCCGTCGACGTGACGCTGCCGGCGACTCGCCGCCCGCTCGGTGCCCGGCACCCGATCAGCATCATTTCCGACCAGGTCGCCGACGTGTTCGTCGCGATGGGATGGGAAATCGCCGAAGGGCCCGAGGTCGAAACCGAGCATTTCAACTTCGATGCCCTCAACTTCCTGCCCGACCACCCGGCCCGCACGATGCAGGACACCTTCCACATCGCACCGGAAGGGTCGCGTCAGGTGCTGCGCACCCACACCTCCCCGGTGCAGGTGCGCACGATGCTGCACCGCGACATCCCGATCTATGTGGTGTGCCCGGGCCGCACATTCCGTACCGACGAACTCGACGCCACGCACACCCCGGTGTTCTCCCAGGTGGAGGGCCTCGCGGTGGACAAGGGTCTGACCATGGGCCACCTGCGCGGCACGCTCGATGCGTTCGCGCGTGCCCTGTTCGGACCGGAGACGCGGACGCGGATGCGTCCGAACTACTTCCCGTTCACCGAGCCGTCCGCCGAGGTGGACGTCTGGTTCCCGAACAAGAAGGGCGGCGCGGGCTGGGTCGAGTGGGGCGGCTGCGGCATGGTGAACCCGAATGTGCTGCGGGCCTCGGGCATCGACCCCGACGTGTACACCGGATTCGCATTCGGCATGGGTCTCGAGCGCACGCTGCAGTTCCGCAACGGCATCCCCGACATGCGCGACATCGTCGAAGGCGACGTGCGCTTCACCCTGCCCTTCGGTGTGCAGGGCTGACGCCCGCCACCTCCATCCGTCCCCGAACGAACGAGAAAGCTGAACCCAAGTGCGAATAGCGCAGTCCTGGCTGACCGAGATCCTGCAGCGTGCCACCCCGGAGTGGAACGTCACGCCCGAGGAACTCGACGCGGGATTCGTCCGGGTCGGGCTCGAGGTCGAGGACATCGAAACCCTCGAACGCATCGACAACCTGGTCGTCGGACGGGTCGCCGAGATCACCGAACTCGAGGGGTTCAAGAAGCCCATCCGGTTCTGCAAGGTCGAGGTGGGCGAAGACGAGCCCCGCGGCATCGTGTGCGGTGCCCGCAACTTCGCCGAAGGTGACCTCGTGGTCGCCGCACTCCCCGGCGCGGTGCTTCCCGGCGGGTTCGCCATCGCGAGCCGCAAGACCTACGGGCAGGTCTCCGACGGGATGATCTGCTCGGTGAGCGAACTGGGTATCGGCACCGACCACTCGGGCATTCTGGTGCTCGAACCGGGAAGTGCCGAGCCGGGCGCGGATGCGAACGAATTGCTCGGGCTCGGCGACACGGTCGTCGAACTGAACATCACCCCGGACCGCGGTTACTGCTTCTCCGCCCGCGGACTGGCCCGCGAACTCGCCTGCGGCTTCGACCTCGAATTCGTCGACCCAGCTCAGGTCACCCCGCTGCCCGCCGACGGTGGCGAGGCCTACCCGATCCGGCTCGAGCCGGAGACCGACGCCACCCGGTTCGCGGCACGCCGGGTAACGGGCATCGACCCGAACGCAGTGTCCCCGTGGTGGCTGCAACGGCGCCTGCACACCGCCGGTGTGCGCCCGATCTCCCCGGCCGTCGATGTCACGAACTATGTGATGCTCGAACTCGGCCAGCCGCTGCACGCGTTCGACGCGGCCACCCTGCAGGGCGATATCGTCGTGCGCCGAGCTCGGGCGGGGGAGAAGCTGACCACCCTCGACGGTGTCGAGCGCGACCTCGATCCCGAGGACGTCGTGATCTGTGACGACTCCGGCGTCATCTCCCTCGCCGGCATCATGGGCGGCGCCACCACCGAAGTCGGGGACGCGACCACCGACATCCTGCTCGAAGCGGCGACCTGGGATCCGCTCGCCGTGTTCCGCGGCAACCGGCGTCACAAGCTCAGCAGTGAAGCCGGGAAGCGTTTCGAGCGCACCGTCGACCCCGCCGTCGCCCGCGCCGCACTCGATCGCGCGGCAGCGCTGCTCGTCGAGATCGCCGGCGGCACCGTCGAGCCCACCCTCACCGACATCGTCGTTCCGACCGAACCCGTGTCGATCCGGATGGACATCGACCTTCCGGACCGCATCGCCGGGGTCACCTACCCCAATGGCACCGCCGCCCGTCGCCTGACCCAGATCGGGTGTGCCGTGGAGGTCGGTGTCGGCGAGGACGGTCACGGTCAGCTCGTGGTGACGCCGCCGTCGTGGCGCCCCGACCTGCGTCAGCCCGCAGATCTCGTCGAGGAAGTGCTTCGCCTCGAGGGGCTCGAACAGATCCCGTCGGTGCTCCCGGCCGCTCCCGCAGGACGGGGACTGACGCCGAGTCAGAAGCGTCGCCGCGCCGTCGGCAAGGCGCTCGCCTACGACGGTTACGTCGAGGTACTCGCCCCGGTGTTCCTGCCCACCGGCGTGTTCGACACCTGGGGACTCGACGCCGACGATCCGCGCCGCGTCACCACCAAGGTGCTCAACCCGCTCGAATCGGACCGCCCGGAACTGGCCACCACGCTGCTGCCCGGCCTCCTCGAGGTGCTCGCGCGCAATGTCTCGCGTGGCCAGCGCGACCTGGCGCTGTTCTCCATCGCCCAGGTGGTGCAGCCGGGTCCCGACACGGTGGCGGTCGCGCCGTTGCCGGTCGACCGGCGTCCCAGCGACGACGAGATCGCAACCCTCGAGCAGTCGCTCCCGGCGCAGCCCGTGCACGTCGGCGGTGCGCTCGCGGGAATGCGTGAGCCCGCGGGACCGTGGGGACCGGGACGCGCGGCAGAGGCGTCCGACGCCTTCGCGGCCGCCGAGACCATTGCCAGGGCCGCGGGTGTGCAGCTGGAACGGCGTGCGGCGCAATATCTTCCGTGGCATCCGGGTCGTTGCGCCGAGTTGCTCGTCGACGGGGTGGTCGTCGGCCACGCCGGTGAGTTGCATCCGGCCGTCGTCGAACGGGCGGGCCTTCCGGCGCGCACGTGTGCTTTCGAGCTCGATCTCGACGCCCTCCCGATCTCCGAGTCGCTGCCCGCTCCGGTGGTCTCGCCGTTCCCGGCGGTGCTGCAGGATGTCGCGGTGGTGGTCGACGCGGAGGTGCCGGCGGCGTCGGTCGAGTCCGCGCTGCGCGCGGGTGGCGGCGAACTGCTCGAAGACATCAGGCTGTTCGACGTGTTCGAAGGCGCGCAGGTGGGTGAGAACCGCAAGTCGCTCGCGTTCGCGTTGCGTTTCCGGGCGCCCGATCGCACGCTCACCGAGGACGAGGCGAGCGCTGCCCGTGACGCTGCGGTCGCTGCGGCTGCTGCCTCCGTGGGTGCCGAGATGCGTCGCTGACGTTGTCCTCGGCGGGGGCGCGCCGGGTCACGGCTCGGCGCCCCCGCTCTCGGTCCGTCCGACGTAACCTGGATGTATGAGTAGCGACGAACGGAACCACGGCCGGATACCGGAGCCCGAGACGCCGGACGAGCCTGCGCCCGACGTCACACCGGCCGAACCCGCGACTCCCACGGTGCCCGACGTGCCGCCGTCGCCGGACATCCCGGACGTGCCGCCCGCCGCGCCCGAACCGGCCCCCGATCCCGGCCCCGTCGGGGGGGGGGGGCGGGCGCCGACGATCGAGGAGATCACCGGGTACACCCGCGACGGCGTGCCCACGCTGGACTCGGTGCGAGAGAAGATCGAGCACCGTTCGGCGACAGCGATCGGCGCAGAGGAACTGGCGAGGGAAAGCGTGTCCGGGCGCACCCTCGACGACGAGTACGAGGCGCGGCAGGCAGCCGCGGCCGACAAGCTCGCGGAGATCCGGCGGTCGTTGCGTTCGGAATGACCCGGAACTGGGTGTGACCCAGAGCCGGATGAAATAGTTTGCATCATCGTGCATAATCAATCGTATGGGTAATTCACCGGTATTCACGGCGACGCCGCAGGCGCCGCTCCGGGTGGCCGTCGCGGGAGCGAGCGGTTACGCGGGCGGCGAGATCCTGCGCCTCCTTCTCGGCCATCCCGCGTACCAGGACGGATCACTCGTCATCGGTGCACTCACCGCCGGGAGCAACGCCGGAGCCACCCTCCGCGAATTCCATTCGCATCTGCTGCCGCTCGCCGACCGGGTTCTCGCACCCACCGACCTCGACAGCCTCGCCGGGCACGACGTCGTCTTCCTCGGCCTGCCGCACGGCCACTCCGCGGTCATCGCCGAGCAACTGCCCGAGACCACCGTCGTCATCGACTGCGGCGCCGACTTCCGGCTGACCTCCTCCGACGACTGGACGCGCTGGTACGGCACCGACCACGCGGGCACCTGGCCGTACGGCATGCCGGAACTGCCCGGCGCGCGCGACAAGCTCATCGGCGCGACCCGCATCGCCGTACCCGGCTGCTATCCCACCTCCGCGTCGCTCGCTCTCGCTCCGGCGGTCGCAGCCGGCATCGTGGAACCGTCCGTGCAGATCGTCGCGGTGTCCGGTGCCTCCGGCGCGGGCAAGTCGCCGAGAGTCGACCTGCTCGGCTCCGAAGTGATGGGATCGGTGCGGGCCTACGGCATCGGCGGCGCCCACCGCCATACCCCCGAGATCAAGCAGAATCTCTCGGTGCTCGCCGGCACCGACGTCTCCGTCTCGTTCACCCCCGTTCTCGCACCCATGCCCCGGGGCATCCTCGCCACCTGCACGGCGCCGACCACGGCTACCGCCGAGGAAGCGCGCGCCGTCTACGAAAAGGCCTACGGGGACGAAACATTCGTGCACCTGCTACCGGAAGGGGTGCTGCCCGCCACCGGCTCGGTGATCGGGTCCAACGCCGTTCAGCTCGCCGTCACCGTCGACCCCGACGCGGGCCTGTTGATCGTGATCGCCGCGCTCGACAACCTGACCAAGGGCACCGCCGGAGCTGCGGTCCAGTCCATGAACCTGGCGCTCGGGCTGCCCGAGGCCGCCGGCCTGTCCACCGTAGGAGTGGCGCCGTGACCGATCTGACCGACAGCACCACCACGGAGGACAGCGTGGACGCCGCGTACGCACACGCCGAGGAGATCGCCGGAGGACGGCTCATCCGCACCCAGGGCGTGACCGCCCCGGCAGGGTTCCGCGCCGCCGGCATCCGGGCCGGGATCAAAGCCAACGGCAACGCCGATCTCGCCCTCGTCCTCAACGAGGGACCCGAGCTCGCCGCGGCAGGCGTCTTCACCACCAACAAGGTCAAAGCCGCTCCCGTCCTGTGGTCCCAGCAGGTCCTCACCACCGGCGCATTGCGCGCGGTGATCCTCAATTCCGGCGGTGCCAACGCATGCACCGGACCCGGCGGATTCCAGGACACCCACACCACGGCCGAAACGCTGGCCGACGCACTGAGCAACTGGGGCACCGAGACCGGCGCGGGTGAGATCGCCGTGTGCTCGACCGGGCTCATCGGCGACCGGCTGCCCATGGACAAGGTCCTCACCGGCGTGCAGGAGATCGTCCACGAACTCGCCGGAGGAATCTCCGGCGGCACCGACGCCGCCCACGCGATCATGACGACCGACACCGTCCCGAAGCAGGCGGCGCTCCACCACGCGGCGAACTGGAACGTCGGCGGCATGGCCAAAGGCGCGGGCATGCTCGCCCCGGCGCTCGCCACCATGCTCTGCGTGCTCACGACCGATGCCGTCGCCACCCCGGAACAACTCGACGCGGCGCTGCGCCACGCCAGCCGGAAGACGTTCGACCGACTCGACATCGACGGTGCGACCTCCACCAACGACACCGTCTTGCTGCTCGCCTCCGGCGCCAGCGGGGTCAGCCCCACACAGGACGAACTCGACGCCGCGGTCCTCGCCGTCTGCGACAGTCTCGCCGACCAGATGATGGCCGACGCGGAAGGTGTCACCAAACGCGTCACCGTCACCGTGCGCGGTGCCGCGAGCGAAGACGACGCGCTCATCGGCGCCCGGACCGTCGCCCGCGACAGCCTCGTGAAAACCGCGCTGTTCGGCTCCGACCCCAACTGGGGACGGGTGCTCGCCGCCATCGGGATCGCCCCGATCGAACTCGACCCGAACACGATCACCGTCACGTTCAACGGGCAGCCCGTGTGCATCGGCGGCGTCGGCGCCCCCGGCGCCCGCGAGGTGGACCTGTCCGGTATCGATATCGCGCTCGACATCGATCTCGGGCTCGGCGACGCCGAGGTGTCGATCCGCACCACCGACCTGTCGCACGCGTACGTCGAAGAGAACTCGGCTTACTCGTCGTGACCGCGCACGTGACCGGAGCCGACATGGCCGCAGACCTCATCGCGAACCTGTCCGCACAGCAGAAAGCATTCGTCCTCGCCGAAGCGTTGCCGTGGCTGCAGAAGTTCCGCGACAAGATCGTCGTGGTGAAGTACGGCGGCAACGCCATGATCGACGACGACCTCAAAACGGCGTTCGCGGCCGACATGGCGTTCCTGCGCACCGTCGGCATCCACCCCGTCGTGGTGCACGGTGGCGGACCCCAGATCAACGCCATGCTGCGGCGTCTCGGGCTGGAAGGCGAATTCCGCGGCGGATTCCGCGTCACCACCCCCGAGGTGATGGACATCGTGCGGATGGTGCTCTTCGGCCAGGTCGGCCGCGAACTCGTCGGCCTCATCAACGCCCACGGCCCCTACGCCGTGGGGATCTCGGGCGAAGACGCGCGGCTGTTCACCGCAACCCGTCGCACCGTCGTCGTGGAGGGCACGGACACCGACATCGGGCTCGTCGGTGACGTCACCACCGTCGACCCCGCCGCCGTCCTCGACCTGATCGCCGCCGGTCGCATCCCCGTGGTGTCGACCGTTGCGCCCGACATCCAGGGCGTCGTCCACAACATCAACGCCGACACGGCCGCCGCCGCGCTCGCCGAGGCCCTCGGCGCCGAGAAACTGGTGGTACTCACCGACGTGGAGGGGCTCTACACGAACTGGCCCGACCGCTCGTCGCTGACCTCGTCCATAGACGTGGACACGCTCGCCGAACTGCTGCCTTCCCTCGACTCCGGCATGGTCCCCAAGATGGAGGCGTGCCTGCGCGCCGTCCAGGGCGGGGTACCGACCGCTCACGTGATCGACGGTCGCCAGGCGCATTCGGTGCTGCTCGAACTGTTCACCGAGGAGGGCATCGGCACCATGGTCACCCCTGGCCAGGGCACCGGCACGCACAGCCCGACGGTGCTCCCCGTCACGGAAGGAAACGCATGACCGGCACGTCCGAGCTACAGCAACGCTGGGCAGGCTCGCTCATGAACAACTACGGCGTCCCCAAGCTGGCGCTCGTCGCCGGCGACGGCGCGGTCGTCACCGACGCCGACGGCATGCAGTACCTGGATCTGCTCGGGGGCATCGCGGTCAACAGTCTCGGCCACCGGCATCCCGCGATCCTCGAGGCCGTCACAGCTCAGCTCGGGCAGCTCGGCCACGTGTCCAACCTCTATGCCTCCGCACCGGTGGTGGAACTCGCCGAACAACTCCTCGGGCACTTCGGACACCCGGGGCGTGCCTTCTTCTGCAACTCCGGCACCGAAGCCAACGAAGCGGCCTTCAAGATCGCCCGCCTCACCGGCCGGCCGAAGATCATCGCCTGTGAGAAGGCGTTCCACGGCCGCACCATGGGTGCCCTCGCGCTGACCGGTCAGCCCGACAAGCGGGCACCGTTCGAGCCGATGCCCCCCGGCGTCGAGTTCGTTCCCTACGGCGACATCGCCGCGCTCGACGCCGCGGTGGACGAGAACACCGCCGCCGTGTTCCTCGAACCCATCATGGGGGAGTCCGGGGTCGTCGTGCCGCCGGAGGGCTACCTCGCGGAAGCCCGCCGCATCACCCGTGAGCGCGGCGCGCTGCTCGTGCTCGACGAAGTCCAGACCGGCATCGCCCGCACCGGCACCTTCTTCGCTCACCAGGCAGCCGGAGTCGTGCCCGACGTGATGACCCTCGCCAAGGGTCTCGGCGGCGGTCTGCCCATCGGTGCCGTCCTCGCGACCGGGCCGGCCGCGGACCTCTTCCAGCCGGGCAAGCACGGAACCACGTTCGGTGGGAACCCGGTGTGTGCCGCCGCGGCCCTCGCCGTCCTCCGCACCATCGACGAGCAGAACCTGCTCGATCACGTCAACGCCGTCGGCAAGACACTGAGCACCGGCATCGAGTCCCTCGGGCACCCCCTCGTCTCGCACGTGCGGGGCTCCGGCCTGCTTCTCGGTGTGGTGCTCACCGACACGAAGTCCGCAGCGGTCGAAGCCGCCGCGCGCGAGGCCGGGTTCCTCGTCAACGCCCCGGCGCCCGACGTCATCCGGCTCGCGCCGCCGCTCATCCTCACCGAGCGCCAGGCCGAAAGCTTCGTCGCGGCGCTACCCGCCATCCTCGACAACGCAGACCGGGAAGGGAACTGAAGCACCGTGCTGAGACATCTTCTGCGTGACGACGACCTGACTCCCGCCGAACAGAACGAAATCCTCGATCTGGCAGCGGAACTCAAGAAAGCCCCGCTGTCGCGGCGTCCGCTCGAGGGCCCCTACAGCGTGGCGGTGTTGTTCGACAAGCCCTCCACCCGCACCCGGTTCTCGTTCGACGCGGGCATCGCCCAGCTCGGCGGTCACGCGATCGTCGTGGACGCCGGCTCCACGCAGATCGGCAAAGGCGAAACGCTCGAGGACACCGCGCGCGTCTTCTCCCGGTTCGCCGAAGCGGTCGTGTGGCGCACCTTCGGGCAGGACCGCATCGAGACCCTCGCGGCGCACTCCACCGTGCCCGTGGTCAACGCGCTGACCGACACCTTCCACCCGTGTCAGGTGCTCGCCGACCTCCAGACCATCCGCGAACACAAGGGCCGCACCCACGGGCTGAAACTCACCTACTTCGGTGACGGCGCGAACAACATGGCCAACTCGCTGATGCTGGGAGGCGTCACCGCCGGCCTCCACGTCACCATCGCGTCCCCGACGGGCTTCACCCCCGACCCGGAAGTGGTCGCCGCAGCCCGCGCGCGGGCAGAGGAGACCGGCGGCAGCGTCACCGTCACCGACGATCCCCATGCAGCGGCGACCGGCGCCGACGTCCTCGTCACCGACACCTGGGTGTCGATGGGGCAGGAAGTCGACGGCAAGGACCGCGAGGCCCCCTTCCGGCCGTACCAGCTCGACGACACGCTGCTGGCACTGTCCGATCCCGCGTCGATCGTGCTGCACTGCCTGCCCGCCTACCGCGGAAAGGAGATCACGGAAGAGGTCATCGACGGACCCCGCTCCGTCGTCTGGGACGAGGCCGAGAACCGGCTCCACGCACAGAAGGCCCTGCTCGTGTGGCTGCTCGAGCAGCGCAGGAGCTGAACGTGAACACCGCGGAGGGAGCCGTCGAACGGGCCGGCAGCGCCGCCCCGACTCGGGCCGCGCGGCAGGCGCGTATCACCGCGCTCCTGGCAACCCGCGCGGTGCGCAGCCACACCGAACTCGCGGCACTCCTCGCGGCCGAAGGCATCGAGGTCTCCACCGCCACCCTCTCCCGTGACCTCGAAGAACTCGGTGCCGTCAAGCTGCGCGGCGCAGACGGGGGAGCGGGCGTGTACATCGTGCCCGAGGACGGCAGCCCCGTCCGCGGAGTGTCCGGCGGCACGGATCGACTCTCCCGGCTACTCGGTGAACTGCTCGTCTCCACCGACGCCAGCGGCAACATCGCGGTCCTCCGGACGCCACCGGGGGCAGCGCACTATCTGGCCAGCGCACTCGATCGGGCATCATTACCGGAGGTGGTCGGCACGATCGCCGGGGACGACACCATTGCGGTGATCGCCCGGGAACCGATGACAGGGGCCCAACTGGCCGCCCTGTTCGAATCACTGGCCTGAACCATCACGTCGAGAGACGTACACGAAAGAAAAGAAGGAGCACAAGACAATGGCCGATCGCGTCGTACTCGCCTACTCGGGCGGGCTGGACACCTCCGTTGCCATCAGCTGGATCGGCAAGGAGACCGGCAAGGAGGTCGTCGCCGTCGCCATAGATCTCGGTCAGGGCGGCGAGGACATGGAAGTGGTGCGTCAGCGTGCGCTCGACTGCGGTGCCGTCGAGTCCGTCGTCGTCGACGCCAAGGACGAGTTCGCCGACGAGTACTGCCTGCCCACCGTGCAGGCGAACGCGCTCTACATGGACCGCTACCCGCTGGTCTCCGCGATCAGCCGCCCGCTGATCGTGAAGCACATCGTGAAGGCGGCCCGGGAGTACGGCGGCACCATCGTCTCGCACGGCTGCACCGGCAAGGGCAACGACCAGGTGCGCTTCGAGGTCGGCTTCGGCGCCCTCGCTCCCGACCTGCAGGTCATCGCACCCGTGCGCGACTACGCCTGGACCCGCGAGAAGGCCATCGCCTTCGCCGCCGAGCACAACCTGCCGATCAACGTCACCAAGAAGTCCCCGTTCTCCATCGACCAGAACGTGTGGGGACGTGCCGTCGAGACCGGCTTCCTCGAGGACCTGTGGAACGCCCCCACCAAGGACGTCTACGACTACACCGAGGACCCCACCCTCAACTGGCAGGCCCCCGACGAGCTCATCGTCTCCTTCGAAGCGGGCCGTCCCGTCGCGATCGACGGCAAGCCCGTGTCCGTGCTCGAGGCGATCCAGGAACTCAACAAGCGCGCCGGCGCACAGGGTGTCGGCCGGCTCGACATGGTCGAGGACCGCCTCGTCGGCATCAAGAGCCGCGAGATCTACGAGGCGCCCGGCGCGATCGCGCTGATCACCGCGCACCAGGAACTCGAGCACGTCACCCTCGAGCGTGAGCTCGGCCGCTACAAGCGCCGTGTCGAAGAGCGGTGGAGCGAGCTGGTCTACGACGGCCTCTGGTACTCCCCGCTCAAGTACGCGCTCGACGCGTTCATCCAGAACACGCAGGAACGCGTCACCGGCGACATCCGGATGGCCATGCACGGCGGGCACATCACCGTCAACGGACGCCGCAGCCCCGAATCGCTGTACGACTTCAACCTCGCCACCTATGACGAGGGCGACAGCTTCGATCAGTCCAACGCCAAGGGCTTCGTCCAGATCCACGGCCTGTCGTCGAAGGTCGCCGCGAAGCGCGATCTGGGCCTGTAGTCATGGCCACCCACGGCACCAACGAAGGTGCGCTGTGGGGCGGCCGGTTCGAATCCGGACCGGCCGCCGCCATGGCGGCATTGAGCAAGTCGACCCACTTCGACTGGGTGCTTGCGCCCTACGACGTGCGGGCGTCCCAGGCGCACGCCAAGATCCTGCATCGGGCCGGGCTACTGAGTGACGACGACCTCGCGACCATGCTCGACGGGCTCGAGGGCCTCGCCGCCGATGTCGCATCGGGCGCGTTCGTCCCGTCGGATTCCGACGAGGACGTGCACGGCGCACTCGAGCGCGGTCTCATCGAGCGGGTCGGCCCCGAGGTGGGCGGACGTCTGCGCGCCGGGCGCTCCCGCAACGATCAGGTCGCGACGCTGTTCCGCATGTGGTTGCGCGACAGCGCGCGGCGTATCGGCGACGGTGTGCTCGATGTCGTCGAGGCCATCGCAGGCCAGGCCGCCGCGCACCCCGACGCCGTGATGCCGGGGAAGACCCACCTGCAGGCGGCGCAGCCGGTGTTGCTCGCGCACCATCTGCTCGCGCACGCGCATCCCTTGCTGCGTGATGTCGATCGTCTGCGTGACTTCGACCGGCGCACGGCTGTCTCGCCGTACGGGTCGGGCGCGCTCGCGGGCTCGTCCCTCGGGCTCGACCCCGAGGCAATCGCCGCCGATCTGGGATTCGACGCTGCCGCCGACAATTCCATCGACGCGACCAGTGCGCGCGACTTCGCCGCAGAAGCGGCGTTCGTCTTCGCTCAGATCGCGGTCGACCTCTCGCGGATGGCGGAGGAGGTGATCCTGTGGAGCACACCGGAGTTCGGGTACATCACCCTCGCCGACGCGTGGTCCACCGGATCGTCGATCATGCCGCAGAAGAAGAATCCCGACGTCTCCGAACTGACCCGCGGCAAGGCGGGCAGGCTCATCGGAAACCTCACGGGCCTGCTCGCGACGCTCAAGGCACAGCCGCTGGCCTACAACCGGGACCTCCAGGAAGACAAGGAACCGGTCTTCGATTCGGTCGCCCAGCTCGAGCTTCTGCTTCCGGCGATCACCGGGCTCGTGTCGACGCTGACGTTCCACACCGAACGGATGGCCGAACTCGCGCCCGCCGGATTCACCTTGGCGACCGACATCGCCGAGTGGATGGTGCGCCAGGGCGTCCCGTTCCGCGTGGCCCACGAAGCTGCCGGCGCCTGCGTCCGGGCAGCGGAGACGCGCGGGGTGGGGCTCGAAGACCTCACCGACGCCGAACTCGCGGCAGTCGATCCCGCACTCACCCCTCAGGTGCGTGAAGTTCTCACGGTCGAGGGCTCCATCGCGTCGCGGAACGCTCGCGGCGGCACCGCGGGAGTCCGCGTTGCCGAGCAACTCGGCAGGGTGCGCGAGACCGCGGCGGCGCTGCGGGCCTGGGTGCGGGCCTGACGCCCCTCGCGTAGGCGGGCGCCGCGCTGCGTCTGTTCCTCTTCCGGTCCCGGGCGGCATCCGAATAGCCCGGGACCGGGCGGCGTCCGAATTGCCCGGGACCGGATCACGGATATGGCAGGCTTACGCGTACACCCGTCATGTACCGGGGTCATGGGCATCGTGGAGGGAAGCGATCGTGGGACTGGACGGTAGAGCGGTGACCGGACCGATGCGTCGGCTCATCGCGACGGCGCAGAACGGTCTCGAAGTCATCCGCTTCGGGGGGCTCGAACCGGGCACCTCGTCGTCTCCGTATCAGGTCGTCGAACGGTGCGGGATGTACCGTCTCCGGCGCTATTTCCCCGACTCGGACACCGCCGCGTCCGGTCCACCCGTGGTGTTGGTGCCGCCGATGATGATGTCCGCGGACGTTTACGACGTCACCCGCGACAGCGGTGCGGTCGGTGTCCTGCACGCCGCGGGACTCGATCCCTGGGTGGTGGACTTCGGCTCGCCCGACCAAGAGGAAGGCGGGTGGGACCGCACCCTCACCGACCACATCCTCGCTCTCGACGAAATCGTCGACCGGATTCACGCGTACACCGGACGCGACGTCCACCTCGGGGGTTACTCGCAGGGCGGCATGTTCTGCTACCAGGCTGCCGCCTATCGCCGCAGCCGCAACATCGCCAGCCTCATCACCTTCGGCAGTCCCGTCGATACCCTCGCCGCACTGCCCTTCGGCATCCCCGGCCCTGTGGCGACACTCTCGGCCGATTTCCTGGCCGATCACGTCTTCAACCGTCTCGCGATCACAGGCTGGATGGCTCGTACCGGATTCCAGTTCCTCGACCCGGTCAAGACGGTGCGGTCGCGTATCGACTTCCTCCGGCAGCTCCACGACCGCGAAGCTCTCCTTCCGCGGGAGCCCCAGCGCAGGTTCCTCGACACCGAGGGCTGGGTCGCGTGGTCCGGACCCGCGGTTGCCGACCTGCTGCGCCAGTTCGTCGCGCACAACCGCATGGTCAGCGGGGGCTTCGTGATCAACGACAAGCCCGTGACGCTCGCGGAGATCACCTGCCCCATCCTCGCGTTCCTCGGAGAAGTCGACGACATCGGCCAGCCTCTCGCAGTACGCGGAATTCGCAGAGCGTCGCCGCGCGCCGAGGTCTACGAATATTCGCTCCGCGCGGGCCATTTCGGTCTCGTCGTCGGATCCGTTGCAGCGCAACAGACGTGGCCTGCGACGAGCGAATGGGTGCAGTGGAGGGAGGGAATCGGGGACCGGCCCGTCGGGGTCAGTCCCATGACCGCGCCGGAGCCGAGCGACGAGGGCGCGACCGGCGTCTCCATCAGTAGCCGGGTGGCGCACACGGTCGCAACGCTCGCCGATGTCGGCGCCGATATCGGGAAGGGGATCGCCGAGGTCGCGACCGGCGCGGTGCGCGGTGCCCGCGACCTGTCGGGCGAAGCCGCGCGAGCACTTCCGCGTCTCGCCCGCCTGGGACAGATCCAGCCCCGCACCCGTGTCTCCGTCGGCAGCCTCCTCGCCGAACAGGGGAGGAGAGGGCCTCAGCGCGAGTGCTTCATCTTCGAGGACCGGGTCTACACCTACGAAGCGGTCAACCGCCGTATCGACAACATCGTTCTCGGTCTGGTCGACAACGGCGTCCGGCCGGCGATGCGTGTCGGTGTGCTCATGAACGTCCGGCCCAGCGCCATGGCGGCGGTGGCCGCCGTCTCCCGTCTCGGCGCGGTATCGGTCCTGATCCCCCCCGGACCGGACGCGGCCGCCGCCGCCCGACTCGGCGGTGTGGAAAAACTCGTCTCCGACCCGGAAAACCTCGACCTCGCTATCGGCACGGGCCTGCCGGTTCTCGTGCTGGGTGGAGGCGACGTCCGCGACCTCGACGTCGAGCCCGGCGCCGACGTCGTCGATCTCGAGCGGACCGACATCTCCGGGGTGCACCTGCCGGGCTGGTACGTCCCGGATCCGGGCCTCGCCCGCGAATTGGCGTTCGTGCTCTTCGTGGGGAGTGGTCCGACGCTCGAAACCAAGCGGGTCACCAACTATCGCTGGGCGCTGTCGGCGTTCGGTACGGCGACCGCTGCGTCGCTCGGCCGCCGCGACACGATGTATTGCCTGGCACCGCTGCATCACTCGTCGGGCCTGCTCGTGAGCTTCGGCGGTGCATTGGCGGGTGGAGCGCGGATCGCCTTGTCGAACGGACTGGACCCGGCGAAGTTCGGGGAGGAAGTCCATCGCTACGGCGTCACGGTGGTCACGTACACGTGGTCGATGATGCGAGAGGTGCTCGACAGCCCTTCCCTGCACATCGACGCCAGTCACCCCATCCGGTTGTTCATCGGCTCCGGCATGCCGCCCGGGCTGTGGTGGCGCACCCTCGAACGTTTTGCTCCCGCGCGGGTGGTCGAGTTCTACGCGTCCACCGAAGGCGACGTGATCCTCGCCAACGTGTCGGGTTCGAAAGTGGGATCTAAGGGACGCCCGCTCCCCGGCAGCGCTGCGGTCGGTCTCGCGGCCTACGACCCGCTCACCGGACGGCTCATCGAAGACGACCGCGGCTTCGTACGCTCGTGCGCCGACGGCGAGGTCGGACTTCTCCTCGGCAAACCTGGTGCGTCCAACGAAGCGCTCGGCGACGTCATGCGCGGTGTGTTCGAACCGGGTGACGTGTGGATCGCCACCGAAAACCTGTTCCGCCGTGACGCGGACGGTGACTACTGGCTTCTCGACAACAAACGCGGGGTGGTCGTCACCGCGCACGGACCGGTGTACTCGCAGCCGGTGATCGACATGCTCGGGATGATTCCGCGTATCGATCTTGCAGTCTCGTACGGAATCACTCTGGGGGACAGCGATATCGCGGTGGCCGCGTGTACGTTGCGCGGTAAGAAGGCCCCGACGGCAGCGGAGATCACGGCCGCTCTCGACGTCGTTCCCGAAGCGGAGCGCCCCGATCTGGTGCACATCGTCCCGTCCATCCCGATCGGGCCGTCCTACCGTCCCGCCGCCGACAAGCTGCGCGAACACGGCCTGCCGACCCCGACCGTTCGCTCGTGGTACGCGGACCGGGACACCGGCACCTACAAGCGGTTCACCAAGGCGGTCGCCACGAAATGGGCAACGGGCACGGCGGGAGCCACGCCCGCCGCCCGGTAGGCTGAACCCGTTCCGTTGTGTACGAAGTCGGAAGGACCCCCGTGGCCGTCGATCCCACGCTGTTGAACATTCTTGCCTGCCCCGAGGACAAGGGGCCGCTGCTTCTCGTCGACGACACGGTCCTCTACAACCCTCGGCTGCGCCGCGCCTACCCGATCGAGAACGGCATCCCGGTGCTCCTGATCGACGAGGCCGTGGCCGTCGGTGACGCAGAGCACGAGGATTACGTCACGCGGGGTGTTCCCGGCTGGACCCGAGACTGACCGACCCCGCCGCGATGAGCGCGCAGTACCTCGAATCCCTCGACCCTGTCGAGGCGGCTCGTGCGCTGCTCGGTGCTGTGGTCCGGGTAGGCGATGTCGCCATTCGGCTCACCGAGGTCGAGGCGTACGGCGGACCGGAGGACGGTCCGTGGCCCGACCCCTCCGCTCATTCGTATCGGGGGCCGAGCGCGCGCAACGCCGTGATGTTCGGACCCGCCGGCCATCTGTACGTCTACCGCAGCTACGGCCTGCATCTGTGCGCCAACATCTCGGTCGGACCCGACGGCGTGGCCGCCGCCGTGTTGCTGCGCGGCGGCGAGATCGTGGACGGCGAACAGTGCGCGAGCCGGCGACGGACCCCGGGGATGCCGTCCGACAAGCTTGCACGCGGACCCGGAAACCTCGCCGCGGCACTGGGATTGGATATCTCCGACAACGGTCTCGACGTATTCTCTCCGCGGTCGCGGGTTCGCCTCGAACTGCCCGAGCGACGGGACGACGTCGACGTGGCCTCCGGCCCGCGCGTCGGGATCAGCGTCGCCGCAGACCGGCCGTGGCGTCTGTGGATTCCGGGCTCTCCGGGGGTCTCGGCGTATCGACGGAGCCCACGGGCGCCCGCACTCCGAACACGAATGGGATGATCGAGCGGTGACTGAGCACATTCTCGACGAACTGACCTGGCGCGGGCTCATTGCCCAATCGACCGATCTCGATGCACTCCGACGCGATCTCGACGCAGGTCCGATCACCCTGTATGCCGGCTTCGATCCGACCGGACCGAGCCTGCACGCCGGTCACCTCGTGCCGCTTCTCGCACTGAAACGATTCCAGCGCGCGGGCCACCGTCCGATCGTCCTCGCCGGCGGAGCGACCGGCTTGATCGGCGATCCTCGGGACGTGGGGGAGCGCACGATGAACTCCGCCGATACCGTCGCCGACTGGGCGGATCGGATCCGGGGACAACTCGAACGCTTCGTGGACTTCGACGATTCGCCGACCGGTGCCGTCGTCGCGAACAACCTGGACTGGACGGGGCGCCTGACGGCGGTCGACTTCCTGCGCGACATCGGCAAGCACTTCTCGGTGAACGTGATGCTGGCACGCGACACCGTCAAGCGGCGGCTCGAAGGCGACGGCATCTCGTACACCGAATTCAGCTACATGCTGCTGCAGGCGAACGACTATGTGCAGCTTCGCCGCGACTACGGGTGCGCGCTCCAGGTCGGTGGCTCGGATCAGTGGGGCAACATCATCGCCGGCGTCGAACTGAACCGACGGACCGACGGAGCATCGGTCCACGCGCTGACGGTCCCGCTGGTGACCTCCTCGGACGGCAAGAAGTTCGGGAAGTCCACGGGCGGGGGAAGCCTGTGGCTCGACCCGGAGATGACCAGTCCGTACGCCTGGTACCAGCACTTCGTGAATGCCGCGGACGCCGATGTCGTCAAGTACCTGCGGTGGTTCACGTTCCTCGACCGCGAGGAACTGGCCGAACTCGAAACCGCGACGGCCGAGCGTCCCCATGCACGCGAGGCCCAGAAGCGGCTCGCGGCGGAGATGACCACGCTCGTCCACGGCGCTGCGAACACCGCAGCCGTGGAATTGGCGAGTCGCGCTCTCTTCGGGCGCGGGGAACTCGCGGACCTCGACGAGCCCACCCTTGCGGCGGCGCTCACGGAGGCCTCGGTGATGGACCTGCGTCCGGGGGAGCCCGACACCATCGTCGACCTGCTCGTCTCGACCGGTCTGTGCGAGAGCAAGGGCGCTGCGCGCCGCACGGTCAAGGAGGGCGGCGCGTCGGTCAACAACGTCCGCGTCTCGTCGGAGGAGTGGACACCGTCCGACGCAGAGCTCCTGCACGGGCACTGGCTGGTGATCCGCCGGGGGAAGCGTAATTTCGCCGGCGTTCGCGTGCACCGCAGCTGACCGCGGAGGTTCTGACTCGCTTCCGGGCCGTTGACCAGGCGATTTGACGGCCCGGAAGCGTGGGCGTAACTTAGTCCTCGTTCGAGCGACAGGGACACCCGCCCCGGACCGAGAGGTTCGGAGTTCAGTGGTGTCCTGAACGTCACTCAGAACAGCCGAAGATCGAGGAACGCACGAGTTGCGGGCCGCCGGTCGAAGGTGATAGATTGGAACGGTTGCCCCGGAGCGGGTCAGACACAGTCTGGAACGCGATGGTGTGTGCGTGTTCTTTGAGAACTCAACAGTGTGCCGATGAATGTCAGTGCCAATTATTTGGTGCGATCATCCGCTTTTGTGGATGG
>NZ_JAXION010000019.1:0-47110 GCF_049311045.1 Rhodococcus sp. 7Tela_A2
GGGGGGGGGGGGGCCCCGGGGGGGGGGGGGGGCCCGGGGGCGGGGCCGGGGGCCGGACGACACCCCGCACGACCGGCTCGCCGAGATGATGGGCCGACTCGACGACGAGGCGTCCCTCGCCGAGATGGGAACGCTGCTGGACTATGCCGTCGACGAGTTGGGCGTGTCGAAGATCGGCGTGATCGGGTGGTGCCTCGGGGGACGCCTCGCGCTGCTCCTCGCCGCACGCGACGAGCGGCCCGCCGCTGTGGTCGCGTACCACCCGTCCATCTGGGACTCGGCTCCGCCGACCCACACCCTCGACGCGGTCGACCAGGCCTCGACGATCACCGCGCCGGTCATGGTGCTGCACGCCGGCGCCGACACCGTGATGTCCGCAGAGACCTTCCGCGACCTGCAGCAGGCGCTCCAGCAGCGCCGAACCGGGGCAACCATCATCCATGTCTATCCCGGTGCCGAACACGGCTTCAGCGTGCGGTCACGGCACGGCAATCAGGTCAATGCGGACGCCTACGCGCTCTCCTGGCCGCAGGCCCTGCGCTTCGTCGCCGATACCACGCTCGGCTGAGCCGCGCGGTCGGCCGACGGCGGTTCGGGGCGGCACGGACGAGAAAGTTCCGGGAACGGGTTGCGGAAATGCGCCGGAGGACGACCATGGAGCACACCCGACCCCCAGCGCACGCCGGGGGAAGAAGGAGCCGACCGTATGACGTCGAGACCGACCGCCAGGAAGCTGGAACAAGTCGTCATCCGCATAGCGGGTGACTCCGGCGACGGGATGCAACTCGCCGGTGACAGATTCACCGCCGAGGCCGCCGCGTTCGGCAACGACCTCGCCACCCAGCCCAACTTCCCCGCCGAGATTCGCGCACCCCAGGGCACACTGCACGGCGTCTCGAGCTTCCAGATCCAGATCGCCGACTACGACGTCCTCACCGCGGGGGACCGGCCCGACGTGCTCGTCGCGATGAATCCGGCTGCCCTGAAGTCCAACCTCGGCGACCTGCCTGCGGGTGGGATCCTCATCGTCAACAGCGACGAGTTCACCAAGCGCAATCTGAGCAAGGTCGGCTACGACGCCAACCCGCTCGAGACCGACCTCGTCGAGCCGTTCGTGGTTCACGCGATCCCCATGAGCACCCTCACCGCGGGCGCGGTCGAGCCGTCCGGTGTGGGGAAGAAGGACGCCCACCGCGCCAAGAACATGTTCGCGCTCGGAGTGTTGTCGTGGATGTACGGGCGTCCACTGGCCCCCGTCGAGGACTTCCTCGAGCGCAAGTTCGCCGCGAAGCCGGACATCGCGCAGGCCAATGTCCTGGCGCTGCGCGCGGGATGGAACTACGGCGAGACCACCGAGGCGTTCGCCACCACCTACGAGGTGGGCAAAGCCGCGTTACCGCCCGGGCGATACCGGCAGATCACCGGAAACACCGCGCTTGCGTACGGCCTCGTCTCGGCCGGACGGTCCGCGGGGATGGACGTGTTCCTCGGGACCTATCCGATCACCCCGGCGTCCGACATCCTGCACGAACTGAGCAAACTCAAGCGGTTCGGTGTGCACACCTTCCAGGCCGAGGACGAGATCGCGGGGATCGGTGCTGCGATCGGCGCGTCGTACGGCGGTTCTCTCGGGGCGACGAGTACGTCGGGACCGGGTCTTGCTCTGAAGTCGGAAGCCATCGGACTGGCCGTGATGACCGAACTGCCGTTGATCGTCATCGACGTGCAGCGCGGTGGGCCCTCGACGGGCCTGCCCACCAAGACCGAGCAGGCCGACCTGCTCCAGGCGATCTTCGGCCGCAACGGGGAATCTCCGGTCGCCGTCGTCGCGCCGCAGTCCCCGTCCGACTGCTTCGAGGCGGCACGGGAAGCAGCGCGCATCGCCGTCACCTACCGGACACCGGTGCTGCTGCTGTCCGACGGCGCCATCGCGAACGGGTCCGAGCCGTGGCGCATTCCCGACGCCGCGGACCTCCCCGCGATCGAACCCGGATTTGCGACACCGCCGGGGGAGGAAGGCCCCGGTCATCTGCCCTACGCGCGGGATCCGGAGACGCTTGCCCGAGACTGGGCGATCCCGGGTACCCCGGGGCGGGAACACCGCATCGGCGGTCTCGAGAAGGCCAACGGCACCGGCGACATCTCGTACCACCACACCAATCACGAACTGATGACCCGGGTTCGGGTCGCCCGCATCGCGGGTATCGCCGTACCCGATCTCGAGGTCGACGATCCTGGTGACGACGCGGACATCCTGGTCCTCGGCTGGGGTTCGTCGTACGGACCTATCGGGGAGGCCGTCCGCCGGGCACGTCGCGGGGGCCGTCCGGTCGCGCGGGCACACCTTCGTCATCTCAACCCGATGCCCGCGAACCTCGGTGACGTGCTCGCCCGGTACCGGCGGGTACTGGTACCGGAGATGAACCTCGGTCAGCTGTCCATGTTGCTTCGGGCACGGTACGACGCGGACATCCAGCCGGTGACCAAAGTTGCCGGCATGGCGTTCCTCGCCGACGAACTCCACGAGGCGCTGCTCGACGAGTTCGAGGACGGACTGCGCAGCGCCGAATCCGCAAAGACCCCAGCCGCGGTGGCGGCAGCCGTGACACGCTGACGCGCCACCGAAGATCGGAGATCCGACAGATGACGGGAACGATGCACAACGGCACGGCCCACGAGACCAGCGCGGTCGGCAGGGATCTGGGTCTCAGTGGCCTCGCCCATGTACCCCGCACCGACGTGCCACAGAAGGCGAAGGACTTCACCACCGACCAGGAGGTCCGGTGGTGTCCCGGATGCGGCGACTACGTCATCCTCGCGACCGTGCGCAGCATGCTGCCGCAGTTGGGGCTCGCGAGGGAGAACATCGTCTTCGTGTCGGGTATCGGATGTTCGTCGAGGTTCCCGTACTACCTCGACACCTACGGCGTGCATTCCATCCACGGCCGCGCGCCGACACTGGCCACCGGACTGGCCGTCACCCGGCCCGACCTGTCGGTGTGGGTGGTCACCGGTGACGGCGACGCGCTGTCGATCGGCGGCAACCACCTGATCCACGCGCTACGCCGCAATGTGAACATGCGGATCCTGTTGTTCAACAACAGGATCTACGGACTGACCAAGGGGCAGTACTCACCGACCTCCGAGGTCGGCAAGGTCACCAAGTCCACACCGATGGGCTCGGTCGACGCCCCGTTCAACACGATGTCGCTGGCACTCGGAGCGGACGCGAGTTTCGTTGCCCGCGCGCTGGATTCGGACCGGGAGGGATTGACGGAGGTGCTGCGCGCCGCGGCGCATCACCGGGGCGCGGCGTTCGTCGAGATTTTGCAGGACTGCCCGATCTTCAACGACGGTTCGTTCGACGTGCTCCGGAAGGACGGCGCCGGCTCCCGGTTGATCCACGTGCGGCACGGCGAACCGATCATCTTCGGAACCGACGACGAACTGTGCGTCGTGCGCCGCGGTTTCGGTCTGCGGGTGGCGCAGCGCGCCGAGGTGGACCCCGGCGACATCGTGGTCCACGATGCGCACACCGAGGACCTCGAGTACGCCTACGCCCTGTCGCGACTGTCGGACCAGAACCTCGAGTACACGGTCACCGGAATAGTGCGAGCAGGACAGCGGCCGGCATACGACGACGGTGCGCGCGACCAGGTGGCGCGGGCGAAAGCCGAAGCGCCGGCAGACCTCCAGCAACTCCTCGACGGTCCCCACACCTGGACCGTGTCCTGACGACCTGACGACTCCCCGCGCCTTCCGGCGTCATCCGTGCACGACACGGCCGCCGATGACGGTGGTGCGCACCGCTGATGACGACGGCGCCGAGAGAACGTCGGCGAGAGGAGCGTGGAGGAGCACTACATCTCCGGGTTGCCCGATCCGGATCGTCCTCGGATTCCCGCCCGGATCGTCTGCGGCCGAGAGGAACCCGGCGAGCGCCTGGGAAGGATCGAGAATCTCGGAGTGGCTGAGGACCGCACCCGACTCCGTCGTCCGTGTCGTGGCGGCTGCGATGATGGCCCACGGGTCGAGCGGCCCGTACGGGGCATCGCTCGACAGCGCGAGAGGTACGCCCCCGTCGAGCAGGCTGCGGCATCGATACAGGTCGCCGCGGTCCCGGGGATCCACGTCGCGCAGGTAGCTGTCGCCACGATCGGAGAGGAACCCGGGCTGCGACACGACCCGCAGGCCGAGCCGGCGCAGATCGTCGATCGATTCGGGGGGTATGAGAGCACCGTGCTCGATCCGGTCGCCGGGACGGGCACCCACCTCGGCGAAGGCGGCGAGCAGGATTGCGAACGCTTCTCTGCTCACACAGTGCACCGCGACCGCGCGCCCGGCGGCGTGCACGTCCCGGATCGTCTCGGCGAGCACGTCGAGGTCGGGGAGCCCGGAGTCGGCGAGCACGATCTTGTAGGGACCGGAGCTCAGAGTGCCGCTGGGGGAGACGAATCCGGCCGGTGCACCGAGAAGATGCAGGCGCTGGGGGAGCGCACCGCCTCCGTGCGCGTCCACCAGAGCCGCGAGCGAACTCGGTGACAGGTCCGGTGTCGCGTCGGTGAGACCGGTGATCCCGTACGCCGCGAGCTGAGCGCCGATCGCGTCGAGCGGGGGCGGCGCGGTCGGCGGCAACCGGTCGCGTAGCCACGTATCGGCCCGCCACACGCGTCCCGTCGGGCGCCCGTCGCCGTACCGTTCGACGCCGGGATGGTCGGCGGCGTCGAGTCCGGCGAGCGCCGCGGCCGCGGAGTTCAGGACCCAGAGCGCGCCGCTGCGATGCTGCACCCGCACAGGGCGCCGCGCGTGCATCCGGTCGAGAGCCTCGGAATCGAGCTCCCCCGCTACGGATTCGAAGTATCCGACTCCACGGACCGAGTCACCCGGTGCCGTCCGCAGCACTCGTGCGAGGTCGTCGGGGGTACGAACATGCGGGGGTCCGCAGCGCACCGACGACCGTTCGGCAGCTGTTGCGTGCAGGTGGATGTGGTGGTCGTGCAGGCCCGGTACGAGTGCTCCGCCGGCGCCGTCGATCACGTCGATGTTCCCGGTCG
Source organism: Rhodococcus sp. 7Tela_A2 (assembly GCF_049311045.1). Lineage (NCBI taxonomy): Bacteria > Bacillati > Actinomycetota > Actinomycetes > Mycobacteriales > Nocardiaceae > Rhodococcus > Rhodococcus sp. 7Tela_A2. Next base: position 5,055 of record NZ_JAXION010000019.1, read on the forward strand.
GTTCGAGTCCGACCCCCACCTCGGCGATCACCCCGTCCCGGATCACCACTGCCGAACCGGGAACGCCGCCGAGTTCGACATCGCGCAGCATCAGCGGCGTCATCGCCGGATCCCCAGTTCGCCCAGTAGCTGTGCGGTGTCCCGTCCCGAGCGAGCGGCTTCCCCGTGCGGTTCGCGTGGGCGCGGCGGGACGATCTCCACGGGGGCCGGACCCGTGTCCACCCACCACCGGCCGCCGCGCCGATATGCCTGCGGTGCAGGAGAATGCGATGCGTTCAGAGTCGCCGCGACGACGGCCGACATCGACACGTCCCACAGCACACCGGACCCGTCTGCGGGGGCCGACAGTGCAAGGGTTGCGGCGGTCAGGCCGGTGAGGGGATCGGCCAGCGCATCGCCCACGAAGACCGGACCGTGCGCGTCGTGGGCGAGCAATCCGGCGCTTCCGGCGACATCGTCACCGAAGCCGACGCGCATCGACCCGCGACCGTGCGCGGTGATCGACACCCACGTGCCGCCGCGCGCCACCACTGTTTCGGCGTCGAGCCCGAAACCGGCGAGGGCGCGGGGACGCGACGCCTCGACGACGATGTCCGCAGCATCGACCAGGGCGGCCAGTTCCCGGCGTTGCCGGTCGTCGGACGGGTCCAGCACCACCGACTCGTGGCCGCCGTGCAGCAAGCGATAGAACTCGGAGTTGCCGCGTCGTGCTCCGTCGGGCCGGTCGGGCGTCTCGACCTTCACGACGCGCGCCCCCGCCAGTCCCAGCACGTGAGCGCACAGCGGACCGGCCCACAGAGCGCTGAAATCGACGACGAGCAGTCCGTCGACCTGCCGTGGTTCCAGTGGTACGGGCGGCGTACCGGTGGGCGGCGTCACCGGTCCGGCGGCGATGCCGAGCAGTTCCGCGCGGTCGGCGAGTTCGGCGCCGGTGTGGCCGGCGACCCAGGCCGTGACGGCGGGCCACGGGTCGTCGGCCACGTCGGCGCCGCCGAGGGCGCCCAGGAGCAGGGGGTCGCCGGGACGTGCGCACGACACCGCTGCCCACCCGTCTGCGGTGGGCAACAGTCGGCACGCGCCGCCCACCGACGTGGCGCCGGCCCTGCGGGCGCCGGTGAATGCGGCACGCTCGGACAGCAGGTGGGCGCCGTCGAGTTGTACCGAACCGGCGGTCGCGGACGCGATCCGTGCCGTCAGTTCCCTCGCCGTGGTTGCCGCCCGGCCCGGTGGGATCAAAGGAGGGCCGTCGACTCTCCCCGTGAGAGAAGCAATTCCGCTCTCCGCCCAGTCCCTGACCGGGTCGCCGGCGGAAGAGGAGGACATGAGCGTGATGCTACATTCCAACGCGAGGGGGCCGGAGTCGAGCGTGAAGGCACAACATATGGACCCGACGACAGCCGTCACGATTTCCGTTGCCGATCTCGCGGACGGGGCAGCCGACGAGCCTTTCTTCGCGGACGGGGGCGCGGCCGACCGTCCGATGCTGATCGTCGACCTCGACGATGTCCCCGCGTCGGTGCTCGAGCGGGCGGCTCACCGGGCCGCGATGTCCGATCGACTGCTGGTCGGCCGGGCGACGGTGCCGCTCGATTCCGGCGCCTTGTCCCCATTGCTCGGCGCGCTCGACCTCACATATGCCACCGGCCCCGATCCGGTCACGACGACGGTGGTCGGCACGCCCGATCCCGGCGCGAGCGCCGCAACCGTGCTCGACGCCGTGACAGACAATCCGCTCGCGGCGCTGGTGTTGCGGCAGGTGTTGCGCACCGCCGACACCCTTGCGGTATCCGGCGCGCTCGATGTCGAGTCACTGGGATATTCCACGCTGCAGAGCGGACCCGAGTTCGCCCGGTGGCTCGACGACCGGGGACTCCGCCCGCTGCCCCCGCCCGCGTCCGGGGATCCCGTGCTCCTCGTGCGCGACGGCGTGACGCTGCACGTGACGCTCAATCGCCCGGAACGGCGCAACGCGTACGGGACGCAGTTGCGCGACGCATTGGTCGACGCGCTCCGGTTGCCGCTGATGGACGAGAGCATCGAGCGTGTCGTCCTCGACGGCGCGGGACCGTCGTTCTGCGCGGGCGGAGACCTCGACGAGTTCGGGCGCACCCCTGACGCGGCGACCGCGCACCTGATCCGTACCCGCGGGGGCGCGGGACGAGTCGTCGCGCAGCTCGCAGACCGGATCGAGGTGCGTCTGCACGGTCACTGCGTCGGTGCCGGCATCGAGATTCCGGCGTTCGCGGGCAGAGTGGTGGCCCATCCGGCGACGGTGTTCCGGCTTCCCGAAGTGTCGATGGGGCTGATCCCTGGAGCAGGCGGCACGGTGAGCATTCCCCGTCGCATCGGGCGGTGGCGCGCGATGCATCTGTTCGTCACGGCGCTGCCGCTGGACGCGGATCGCGCGTTGGCGTGGGGCTTGATCGACGAGATCCGCGCCGACTGACCCCTCCGTGACCGGTCAGGCCATAAGGACGGTGAAACGCCAATCCAGGACGGGCGCCGGCTCGGTGGTCGCACGTTGTGCGTACACGAGAGACCGCAGTGCGAGCACACCTCCGCCCTGTGGGAGCGGTTCGGCGGACTCGACGTGCAGGTCGCTGGTGAGGGTGTCGCCCTCGTGCACGGGACCGGTGTGGTCGCACGACCGCCACCCGAGCACGGTCACCATATTCGGCAGTGCACGCGTCGCCTGGGACAGTGCGATCCCGATCGTGTGCCCGCCGTACACCAGTCGCCCCGCCGACCCGACACGCTCGTCATGGTGTGTCGCAGCGATATTCAGGCTCAGGCGCGCGAGTTCGGGTGCACCGGACACGACGTCTCCACTCGATCGCAGCACGGCGCCGGCGAGCGCGGGATCGAAATGGGTTCCGGGAACTCGACTCCGATACAGATCGAGGTCCCAGTTGCCGGGTGAGGACCAGATCGGCTGGTCCCGAGGTCCGATTACGGACAGGTCTTCCGCGTGGACGATCCGGCCGGGATCTGGAGTCTCGCTCAACGGCAGCATCGCACATCGGTAGAAATCGAGCACTGTCCTGCCGTCCTGGTCCACGGTGTTCACGCGCAGCGCCGCCAGGCCGGTGGGTCGACGACCCGGCTTCGCCGAATTCTCTTTCAGGCCCACTACTTCGGTGGTCGTGTAGAGCGTGTCGCCGATGAAGGGGAATCGGTGGAAACGCAATCCTCGGTAGAACAGGTTGGCCTTGACGTGGTGCGTCACCAGCGTCGACTGGCCGATCGCGATGTCGGTGACGAAACCGGCGTGTGCGAGAGCGCCGCCCGCGACCGCGGTCGAGAGGTGCCGGTCGAGGGGAAGACGGAACCGGTCGCCGAGGATCGCTTGGTGGGTCGCCGCGAGTCCGTCGGTGAGGGTGACTGCGGGTGCGGTGTCGAAGACGCGGCCGACGGTGAGTTCGTCGAAATATGGGCCGCCGACAGAAACGGGATTCGTGGTCATGTCAGGCTCCGGCTTTCGACAGGGTGCGACGGGCGCTGCTCGCCGCCGGAAGAGTGTGGCTCGGACGTCACGGAGAACCTCGTGGATTTCGGGACAGCGGGGAACGCGGTGAATGTACGGCCATTGTGGGGTGCTGCGCCAGAGTTATAGGCAGATGCAGCCACACGTATTGCTGAAAACTCTGGAATTTCGGGCGGATTCGAAGGGGCAGGCATTGACACGGCTACGCGTGGTCAACAAAATGGCCGTACAAAGTTTGGTCGGGTCGCCACCCGGCACCGATCGAAGGATCCGCGTGAGCACTCTGAACGACGAAGAGACTTTTCTGATCGAGACGGTCCGCGACTTCGTCGACCGCGAGGTCAAGCCCACCGTGCAGGAAGTCGAGCACGCCAACGAGTACCCGGAACGCTGGATCGAGCAGATGAAGCAGATCGGCATCTACGGCCTCGCGGTACCCGAGGAGTACGGCGGATCCCCGGTGTCGATGCCCTGCTACGTGCAGGTGACCGAGGAACTCTCGCGCGGCTGGATGAGTCTTGCGGGCGCGATGGGCGGCCACACGGTCGTGGCGAAACTGCTTGCGCTGTACGGCACCGAGGAGCAGAAGCGCAGGTACCTGCCCAAGCTTGCCACCGGAGAGATCCGCGCGACGATGGCGCTCACCGAACCGGGCGGTGGCTCCGACCTCCAGGCGATGACGACCACCGCGAAGCGCGACGGCGACGATCTGGTGATCAACGGCGCGAAGACCTGGATCACCAATGCGCGACGTGCGGGGCTGATCGCGCTGTTGTGCAAGACCGATCCGCAGGCCACCCCGCGGCACAAGGGCATCTCCGTCGTTCTCGTCGAACACGGCCCCGGCCTGACGGTCTCACGGGATCTGCCGAAACTCGGCTACAAGGGCGTCGAGTCGTGCGAACTGAGCTTCGACAACTACCGGATTCCGGCCGAGGCGATCCTCGGAGGCGACCCGGGCAAAGGTTTCGGACACATGATGAAGGGCCTCGAGACCGGCCGTCTGCAGGTCGCCTCCCGCGCGCTCGGTGTTGCGGCCGCGGCACTCGAGGATTCGCTGGCCTATGCGCAACATCGCGAGAGCTTCGGGGTGCCCATCTGGAAACACCAGTCGATCGGCAACTACCTCGCCGACATGGCCACCAAACTGACCGCAGCTCGGCAACTCACCCGCTATGCGGCGGAAAAGTACGACAGCGGCGAACGATGCGACATGGAAGCAGGCATGGCGAAGCTGTACTGCTCGGAGATTGCGATGGAGATCGCCCTGAACGCGGTGCGCATCCACGGGGGTTACGGGTACTCGACCGAGTACGACGTCGAACGCTACTTCCGTGACGCACCCCTGATGATCGTCGGTGAGGGGACCAACGAGATCCAGCGCAACGTGATCGCGAGCCAACTCGTGGCCCGCGGCGGAATCTGACCGGTACCACCGGGATCGGCGGTCATGGACGGCAGAGCACGAGAGACGGAACCGGCCTACGCGCAGCTCGCCCGTCGGCTACGGGACGAGGTGGAAGCCGGCCGGTACAGCAACGGGACGCGCCTGCCTACCGAAGCCGAATTGGCCGAGCAGCACCGGGTGAGCAGGCAGACGGTTCGGCGTGCGTTCCAGGATCTCGTGGCGGACGGCATCGTCTACCGCGTCCCGGGGCGTGGCACGTTCGCGGACGAGTCGGGCAGGCGTTACCGGCGGCAACTCGGGTCGATCGAGGACCTCCTCGCGTTGTCCGCCGACACCGTCATGGAGATCGTCACCCCGCTACACAGGGGAGTCGACATCGATGCGGCGAGCCGGTTGCGGCTCGACACCGATCTGCTCTACTCGGTCGTGCTCCGGCGGGTGCACGGGTCCACCCCTTTCGTGCTCACCACCATTCATCTCCCCGACGAGATCGCGGCGCACGTGCTGGACGCACCGGCGTTGCGGGCGGGCGCGTCGAGCCGTAACACCGTGATCGGCCTGCTCGAGCCTCATCTCGACAGCCCGATCGTCGAAGCCGCACAGTCGATCACCGTGGCATCGGCATCCGAGCAGGTCGCGGCCGAGTTGAACTGTGCGGTAGGGCATCCGCTGCTGAGAGTGGACCGCCTGTACTCGAACGCCGAGGGACTACCGGCGGAGCTGTCGGTGAGTTACTTTCTGCCGGAGCACTACACGTATCGCGTCACCCTCAGGCGGACCGGGCATTGACCGCCACAACTACCCGAACAGGAGCACAAATGCGAGTTTTCCACGGAATCGACGAGGTCGAGAAGGCAGTCGGGGAGGACCTCGGCCGCAGCGAGTGGATGGAGATCACCCAGGAGCGCGTGAACCTGTTCGCCGACGCCACCGGTGATCACCAGTGGATCCACGTCGATCCGGACAAGGCGAAGAACGGCCCGTACGGCACGACGATTGCACACGGGTATCTGACCTTGTCGCTGCTGCCGGTTCTCGGGGCGAAGATCTTCTCCCTCGACGGCGTGACGATGAAGATCAATTACGGTGCGAACAAGGTGCGTTTCCCCGCGCCGGTGCCCGTCGGTTCGAGGATCCGTGCCGGCGCCGAGTTCACGTCGCTCGAACGCACCGCGAAAGGCGCGAATCTGGTGGTGAACTACACCGTCGAGGTCGAGGGCGGAACCAAGCCGGCGCTGGTCGCCGAAACGGTCGTCGTACTCGTTCCCTGATCCGTCTCAGGATATTTCGACGCGCAGGATGCGATCGTCGTCGTCGCCGGGCTGCCCGCGGCCGTCGCGGTTCGAGGTGGTCAACCACAGCGAACCGTCCGGCGCGGCGGCGACGGTCCTGAGCCGTCCGTACTCGCCGACGAAGAATTCCCGCGCGTCCACCGTGTCGTCCGGCCGGATCGTGATGCTCCACAGTCTTTCTCCGCGGAGGGCTGCCATCCAGAGCCGGTCGTCGGCGAAGGCGAGCCCGGACGGGGAGGCGTCGGATACCGGCCAGGTCGTGACGGGGTCGACGAACTCCGGAGCGCCGCCGGTCCCTTCCACGTCGGGCCAGCCGTAGTTCGCTCCGGGCGTGACGAGATTCAGCTCGTCGACGTCGTTCTGGCCGAACTCCGACGCCCACAGGCGGCCCTGTCCGTCGAACGCCAGTCCTTGCACGTTGCGGTGGCCGAGCGAATAGACCGGCGATGCGGGATCGGGATTGCCCGGAGCGGGCGCGCCGTCCGGCGTGATCCTGAGGATCTTGCCGCCGAGCGACGCGGGGTCCTGAGCGAGTTCGGCGTCACCGGCTTCACCCGTCGCGGCGTACAACATGCCGTCCGGCCCGAAGACCAGCCGTCCGCCGTCGTGGATCCGCGCCGCGGGAATGCCGTCGACGATCACGGACGGTTCCGACAGGGCCGTGCCGTCGTAGACGGCGCGCAGGATGCGGTTGTCCGCGCCGGTCGTCGCGTACAGGAAGACGAGGCCGTCGGCGTCGAAGGTTGGGGAGACCGCGATGCCGAGCAACCCCGATTCACCCTGCGCGACCACATCGCCGATGCGGCCCACCTCGCGGACGGTGCCGTCGGGGGCGATATCGAGTACCCGCCCCGAGTCCCGTTCGGTCACCAGCGCGGAACCGCCGGGCAGGAACGCGATCCCCCACGGAGTCTCGAGCCCGGATGCGACGGTTCCGGTGACACGCGGGTCGCCCGCGTCGGGTGCCGGCGACTCGGCCGTGGCGGTGCTCGCCCGGGTGGGTTCCTCGTCGATCGCGGGAGTGGACGGCGACGCGCACGCCACGAGGGGCACCGCCACAGCGGTGACGGCGAGCCGAGCCAGGAGAGTTCTGGTCACGTCGTACATCCTCTCGCGGCGCGCGCGATTCTGCCGGGTCAGGACGAGAAACGGATGCGGGCTTGCGTCTTCCCGAGGACCGTCCGGCCCGCTGCCGACACGGTGATGTCGACGCGTGCCACACGCTCCACGTCGTCGAGGCGGGCGACCTTCGCGGAGATCGACAGGTCGGCCCCGTCCAGTGGGTCGACGACGACCGGCCGCGTGAAGCGCGCTTCGTACGAGATCACCGAGGTCGGATCCCCGGCCCAGTCGACGACGGCCTGCAGTCCCAGTGCCGCTGTCAGCATTCCCTGGCACAGCACGCCGGGCAGGCCTTCCCCGGCGGCGACCGCGTCGTCGAAGTGGATCGGGTTGAAGTCGCCCGACGCGCCCGCGTAGCGAACCAGATCCGCCCGAGTCACCTTCAGGTCCGACTTCGCGACGATCGCCCCGAGTTCGAGATCGTCGAAACGTGGTGCCGTGCTCCGCGTCATGCGTCGTCTCCCCGGTGCAGCAGTGTCGATGTGATCGTGGCGACCGGATCCCCGGCGGTATCCCGGATCTCGCACACCGTGGCGAGGATGGAACTGCCGGCGCGTTCGGTGACGTCGGTGATGGTGAGTGTGGTGGCCAACTCGTCGCCGGCGACGATCGGGCGGTGATACTCGATCTTCTCCGAGCCGTGCACCGTCCGATGTAGCTCGAGGCCGGTGCCCGGAGTTTCCAGAAGCTGCACAACCGCCGGGCTCTGGACGACGGTGGTGAAGGTGGTCGGTGCGACGACGTCCGCGAAACCTGCGGCACGAGCGGCATCGACATCGTGGTGGATCGGGTTCTTCGATCGCACGGCACGAGCGAACTCGCGGATTTTCTCGCGTCCGACGAGATACGACGTCGCAGGGAAGACCCGTCCGCTCAGGTCGGGATTCAGTGGTGGCATCCACGGAGCGTAACGGTGAACGGCGGACGGGTCAGGTGGTGCATCCCCGCGCTGCGACCGGCCACCTGCCGACCACCGCGCCGCCGGAGACCGCCACCAACTCGTCGACCAGGTTCACGGCGTTGCACGCGTGGTTCGGCACCACTCGCACCCGCTCACCGAGCGCGGGCGGGGAGGTGTGACCCGGCCACTGCACGGTGGCGTGGTGTTCGGACAGCGCGACGATCCGGGCATCGGGCGTCCCCAGAATACGGCCGTATCCGGTTGCCCACGACGCCCGGTCGGCACCGAGAATCTTGCTCCCGGCGTCGAGGACCACGACATCGCCGCGTGCCGAGACCACCGTCGCGAGCGCGGTGAGCGCGAGGTCTTGCTCGGTGATCGCGTCGAGTTCGAGTTGCTGCGCATCGCCGAAGACGTATACGCCCGGCCGCAATTCCGTGGCTTCGGTCGGAGCCTCGATCATCACCGTGGGCGAGGAGCCGCCGCTGATCACCGCCGGTTCGATGCCCACTGCGCGCAGCGAGGCGGCCGCGGCCGCGAGCGCAACCGATTCTTCGGCAGCGGCCACCGGCGGAACGCCCGGACCATACGAGTGACCGGGAAAGGTGAAGACGCCGTGTACCTCGAGGCCTTCGTCGCGGGCGGCCGCGGCGACGGCGCCGGCCCGCTCGGGAGGAACTCCGGTGCGGTGATGTCCGCTGTCGATCTCGACGAGCACGCCGACGCCGGTGCCGGCATGCGCCGCGAGTGCCCGGACGCCGGCGGTGGACTCGACCCCGACCGTGAGCCGGACGCGTGCGGCGAGTGCCCGAAGCCGCGCGCCGCGGGCGGCGTCCACCCACAAGGGGTACGCCACGAAGAGGTCGTCGGCACCCGCGTCCGCGAATACCTCGGCCTCGGACACCGTCGCCACCGTCAGCCCACAGGCACCCGCGGCGAGCTGACGCCGAGCGATCTCGACGCACTTGTGTGTCTTGACGTGCGGTCGCAGGTGAAGCCCGCGCGCGTCGGCCGACTGCGCCATCCGCGTGACGTTGCGGTCGAGGACATCGGTATCGACGACGAGAACCGGAGTCGCGTCGAGGTCGGGGAACGAGGTCATTTCCGCAGCCTATCGGGGGTGAGTGGGGTCCCGGGGGAGCACATCGGGATTTGGAGAGTGCGCAACCTCTATTTGGGGTTACACTCGGCCGCATGAGTGGTGTGGATCACAAGAACGAGGATTTCGATGTCGTCGTGCGCGGCGGCCTGTGGTTCGACGGAACGGGTTCGCCCGGAGCCGTCCGCAACCTCGGTATCCGAGATGGTGTCGTCGCTGCGGTGACGTCGGACGACCTGCCCGTCGGGGCCGGCACCGAGGTGGTCGAGGCGGCCGGCCGCTGGGTCATGCCGGGCTTCGTCGACACGCACACGCACTACGACGCCGAGGTGCTCGTCGGCCCGGGTCTGCCCGAGTCGGTGCGACACGGCGTCACCACGGTGCTGATGGGAAACTGCTCGATCTCCACGGTGTACGTTCCGCCCGTCGACGCCGCCGACCTGTTCAGCCGCGTGGAGGCGCTGCCCCGCGAACACGTGCTCGCGGCACTCGAGCGCTCCAAGACGTGGAACTCGCCGCGTGAGTACATCGATACCCTCAACGAACTGCCGCTCGGCCCCAACATCACCGCATTCGTCGGACACTCGGACATCCGTGCCTCGGTGATGGGTCTGGGGCGTTCGACGGACGGTGCCAATCGGCCGACCCGCGACGAACTCGCCGCGATCGACGCGCGGGTATCGGAGGCTCTGGACGCGGGTTTCCTCGGCGTCTCCACGATGACGAATCCGTGGGACAAGATGGACGGCGACCGCTACCGCTCCCGCACATTGCCCTCGACGCATGCCTCGTGGTCGGAATTCCGTCGCCTGCACAGGATCCTGCGCAGGCGTGGACGTGTGCTGCAGGCCGTCCCCAATCTCAACACGAAGTACGACGTGGCGTTCTTCGCGGCGGCGAGCACCGGACTCGGGCGCAAGCCGATGAAGACCTCCGTCCTCGCAGCGGCCGACACCAAGGCGGAGCGGTGGGTCAATCGAATCTTCGGCCCGATCGCGTACGCGGCCAACAAGATCGGTAAGGGCGCGTTCCGCTGGCAGCACCTGCCGACGACCTTCGAGGTCTATTCCGACGGGATCGATCTCGTCGTATTCGAGGAGTTCGGTTCGGGGCGGGCGGCACTGCATCTCCAGGAGGAGATGGGGCGCAACGACCTGCTGCGCGACGAGGCCTATCGCCGCTGGTTCCGTCGTGATTTCGAGAAGAAGTTCTCGCCGAGGGTCTGGCACCGGGACTTCGACGACACCCGCATCGTGGAATGCCCCGACGAGTCGCTCGTCGGCCGGTCCATCGGTGACGTCGCGCGGGAACGGAAGCTCCACCCGGTGGACACGTTCCTCGACCTCGTCGTGGAATACGGCCGGGAATTCCGCTGGCACACCGTGATCGCCAACGATCGACCCGCGGTGGCCGACCGGCTCATCCGGACGGAAGGCATCACCCTCGGTTTCTCCGACGCCGGTGCACACCTGCGCAACATGGCGTTCTACAACTTCGGCATCTGCCTGCTGCGACGAATCCACGAAGGTGAGCAACGCGGAAAGCCGGTGTTGCCCTTGCACACCGCTGTCCACAAGCTCACCGGAGAACTCGCGGACTTCTACGGGATCGACGCCGGACATCTGCGGATCGGCGACCGTGCCGACTTCGTCGTCATCGATCCCGCCGGCCTCGACGAGGACACGGACCGGTATCACGAAGCGCCGCTGGAACAATTCGGCGGACTGCGGCGGATGGTCAACCGCAACGACCGGGCGGTCACCGCGACCGCTGTGGCGGGCAAGGTCGTCTTCCGTGACGGGCAGTTCGTGGACGGATACGGGCGCACCGTCGGCACCGGCCGCTTCCTGAAGGCGGGTGTGGAGGAGCGCGGTCCCGCACCGGTACGGACGACGGAGGCGTCGGTGGGGTAGGAGTGCCCGTCCTGCACGGTGAGCGTCTGCCCCGGCGCACCCAGAAGGAACGACGCGAGGAAACGATCGGCCGGATCCTCGACGCGACGATCGCCTCACTCGCCGAACGCGGTTACACCTCCACGACCATCGGGGAGGTGTGCCGTCGTTCGGGAGTGTCGTCGGGCGGGGTTTTCCGGCACTTCCCCACGCGCCTCGACCTGATGGTCGCGGCTGCCGAAGAGGTGAGCGAACGCCAGTTCGTGAACTTCCGGGCGGGACTCGCGGTGCTCGGCCGCCTCGAGGAACGCAGCGGTGCCGATACCACCGTCGACGTGGTGCGTACCTGCCTGCTGTTGTTGCGCCGCGCATGCCGGGCGCCGATGAATTCCGCGTGGTACGAACTTCTCGGCGCGGCCCGCACCGATCCGGCACTGCGTGATCACCTCTCTCCGATGGCCGCCCGCTACCACGCGCAGATCGCCGACTTCGGCAGGTCGCTGCCGGTCGCAGATCGGTTGCCGCCTGCGCAGTTCGATCTGGTCCTCTTCTCGCTCGTGCACATGTTCGACGGCGAGGCGGTGTCGTCGATCGTGCATCCCCAGCCCGAACTGGAGGATCCGCGAATCGAAATGCTGGCCCGAATGCTCACCGGCGTCACATCTCGCATAAGTTCGGACGATGATCGATAACGAAGCTGCTCCCGGTTGGTTTGTCGACGCTCTCGCGACACCCGTCGACAAGGGCACCGTCGATGTCGACGGTGCGACCATCGCCTATCGCGCGTGGGGTGAAGCGGGGGGCCCCGGTGTGGTGCTCGTGCACGGCGGCATGGCGCATTCCGGCTGGTGGGACCACATCGGACCGCAACTGGCCCGGGGACGCCGAGTGGTCGCGCTCGATCTCAGCGGACACGGGGACAGCACCCACCGTGAGCACTACTCTCTGGAGGCGTGGTCCGCAGAGGTGCTTGCCGCAGCGGCAGCAGGGGGGATAACCGGACGCCCGGTGCTGCTCGGGCACAGCATGGGCGGGATCGTGTCCTTCGCGACCGCGCATTTCCACGGCGACCGGCTCGGGGGTGTGATCATCCTCGATTCCCCGATCCGCGACATGACTCCCGAAGAACTCGAGATGCGAGCCAAGATCGCCGCGAATGCCGGTCCGCCGAAGGTGTATCCGTCGGTGGAGGCGGCGGTGGCGCGGTTCCGCCTCGTCCCACCGCAGGACACAGCCGAGCCTTTCGTCCTGGAACACATCGCTCGCGAATCCTTGAAGCAGGTCGAAGGCGGGTGGTCGTGGAAGTTCGACAATCTCCGGATGGGTCGCGAGGGACGCGGCAGCCTCGAGAACATGACGCCCCGATCGCGGCTGGCCTATTTCCGGAGCGAGCACGGCATCGTCGACGACGCGCTCGCTGCGAAGATCCGCCGGCAACTCGGCCCGGACACTCTCATGGTCGAACTTCCTGCGGCAGGCCACCATCCCATGATCGATCAGCCACTGGCCGTCGTCACCGCCGCACGTACCGTGCTGGCCGGCTGGGAAGGGTAGCGCCGTGAATCCCTTCCGTCCGGTCGCCATCCGGATCGGTGCGCTGCCCTGGCTCCCGAACTACTCACGCCCGATCATTGCCGTGGACAAGACGATTCAGCGCGTCACCCGTGGAAAGTTCACGCTCCTGAAGATCGCGGACTTGCCGTCGCTGGCGCTGACGGTGCGGGGACGGAAAACCGGTGAGCCACACACCACTCCGCTGCTGTGCGTGCCGCACGACGGCGGCTGGCTCGTCGTCGGCTCGAACTGGGGCCACCCCAAGCCTCCGGTCTGGGCACTGAATCTGAGCGAGGCAGACGAGGCGGTCGTGCTGTTCGAGGGTCACCGGACTCCGGTGTCGGTGCGGGTCGCCGAAGGTGAAGAGCGCGAACGGTTGTGGCCCGAGTTGCTGAAGACGTGGCCCAACTACGACCTGTACGCGCGCCGGACCGACCGGACGCTGCCCGTGTTCGTGCTGACCCCGGAAACCGGGTAGGGGCAGTCGCTCACGCAGCACTTGCCATGGTGCGCTTTTCCTCCCGCGGTGCGAGGACCCGGAAACAGACACCCGCGACGACGAAGGTGCCCAGAGTCCCGATCAGTGCCGCGACGCCGGCGGATCCGGGCCGATCGCCGACCGTGTACCCGGCGAGCGCACTCCCGGCGAAGCGGTGTTCTTCGACCCGGCGTGCCATGCATTCGCCGGTATCGGTGTCCGGGCCCCGTGTGCACCCCCGCAGAGTCGCCGCTTCCAGTGCATCGGGCCCGGACGCACCGAGCGGGGAGACGAGGCCCGCGATCACCAGTGCTGCGAATGCCAGCCCGGCGAGCAACACCCCGCGCGGATGTGCGGCGGGGCGGGCCGCTAGGGACTGGTCTCGCAACAGGAAGACGGACGCCGGGTGGACCAGGGTCACGGCGACGACCACGAGGGCAGTCACCAACCCGTCGACGAGCGCGACCGGGATGTGCACCGCGAACAGGTACGCCACGTTCTCCACGGGCGTGGCGGTGGCTCCTCCCAGCGCGTATTCGACGACGAAACTTGCGGTCGCGGCGAACACGGAGACGAATCCTGCGGCGAGGGACACGAGCGCCGGCGTCAGGAGCGGCGAGCGAACCTCGCGACGCACAAGAAGTGCCCGCGCGGCCACCGCGACCACGAATCCGGCGGCGACCGCGGCGAGCGCCATGTTGGTGACGTTCGCACCGAGTGCGGAAAGCCCACCGTCCGCGAAGACGAACGCCTGCACGGTGAGCACGATGGCCATACTCAGGGCGCCGACGAAGGGGCCGAGCAGGATGGCGGCGATCGCCGCCCCGACGACGTACCCGCTCACGCCGGGCAGGATCGGGACGGCAACCGTGTGCAGACCGAAGATCAGCGCCGTGACCAGCGCGGCGAAGGGCACTGTCCGCACGTGGAGATCGCTGCGTGCGCACCAGGCGGCAAGGCACACACCGATCGCTGCCACGACATAGAACAAGACGGAGGCGCGCGGATCGATCAATCCGTCGCTCATGTGAAGTGCCACGACATCCACTTCGAGACCTCCCCGGCAGCGTGTTCGGGACGAAACAGTAACCCCGGCTACCCGCCGTCCGGGTGGGTTTCGGAGAGGCTGCCGACGATGCGGAGCATATACAGAAACCGGAACGTGTTCTATATTTCGGAGATGTACGAGTGGTCAGATACAGACCTCATGTTCCGCGATGCACTGCGCGGATTCATCGAGAAGGAACTCCGTCCGCATGTCGACAGGCTCGAGTCGGGTGAGTTGCCGCCCTACGACATCATTCGCAAGTTGTACTCGACGTTCGGCATCGACGAGATGGCTCGGGAATCGCTCGAACGGGCACTCGCGAAGGAAGAATCGGGTGAGAAGTCGTCCGGATCGGGCGGCATGGGCGGTTCTCCCGGAATGGCGGCATTGCTCAACATCGAGATCGCGGGGGTCAGTCTCGGTCTCGTGGCGTCTCTCGGTGTCAGCCTGGGTCTTACCGCCGGTACGATTCGCAGCCGCGGAACGCTCGCACAGAAGAAGCGGTGGCTGCCCGAACTCGTGACCTTCGAGAAGGTCGGCGCGTGGGCGATCACCGAACCCGATTCCGGCTCGGACGCCTTCGGCGGAATGAAGACCACGGTCCGCCGGGACGGTGACGACTACATCCTCAACGGACAGAAGACGTTCATCACCAACGGGCCGTACGCCGACGTCATCATCGTCTACGCGAAGCTCGACGAAGGAAACGCCTCCGTCGACCGGCGCGATCGCAAAGTACTCGCGTTCGTGCTCGACAAGGGAATGGAGGGGCTCACCCAGAGCCCGCCGTTCAAGAAGATGGGCATGAACTCCTCGCCCACCGGCGAATTGTTCTTCGACAATGTGCGCATCACCCGGGACCGACTCCTCGGGGAGACCGAGGACAGCGGCAAGAGCGACGGCAAGGACAGCGCGAAGGAATCGTTCGCGGCAGAACGCATCGGGATCGCGTACCTGTCGCTGGGCATCATCGAGCAGTGCCTGAAGCTATGTGTCGAGTACTCCAAGTCGCGCAAGCTCTGGGGCAGCGAAATCGGCCGGTTCCAGCTGATCCAGCTCAAGCTCGCGGAGATGGAGATCGCGCGGGTGAACGTGCAGAACATGGTGTTCAGTGCCATCGAACGCGCAGAGGCCGGGAAGCCTGTGAGCCTGTCCGAGGCATCGGCGATGAAGCTCTACTCGTCGCGCGCCGCGACCGATGTCGCGATGGAGGCGGTGCAGTTGTTCGGCGGAAACGGCTATATGGCCGAGTACCGCGTGGAGCAGCTCGCCCGCGATGCGAAATCACTGATGATCTACGCGGGGAGCAACGAGATTCAGGTGACGCACATCGCGAAGGGATTGCTGTCCAGGTAATTTCGCTGGTTTCGATAACGACACGTCGGGCATTCTCAAATTCGCCCGGCGTGTCGTCTATTCTCGGCACTACAACAATCCGGCCACCGACGAGGGGAGTGGCCGGTACATAGTTATCGAGCGGAAATCGGGGGAGCGATGTACGCGTACGATATGGACACCGGAATCAGGCCACCAGGCCATGTCGACGGGCGGTCGGCGCGTGCCGAACGCACGCGGCAGGCCGTGATCGACGCGCATATTGCGTTGATCCGTGCCGGTGAACTCAAACCCACAGGAGCGCAGATCGCGGCGCGCGCAGGTGTGTCTTTGCGGTCCCTGTGGGGTCATTTCGGAGATCTCGAGAAGCTGTTCGAGGCGACCGGCGCCGAACTCTTACGGCGCCAGGACGACGCGTACGAGCCCGTGGATCCGTCGTTGCCACTCTCCGAGCGGATCGATGCGTATTGCCGCCAGCGGGCCGAACTGCTCGAATTCATTGCGCCGTTCGCCCGATCGTCGGAGATTCGGGCGCCGTTCTCGCGGGAACTCCAGCACAATCGTCTGCGCTACTTCGAGCGGGCGGCGTTCGAAGCGCAAGTGTTGTTCGCGCGGGAACTCGACGGTGTGGGAAGCGAAGTGCGCTGCCAGATCGAGAGTTCGATCGCGATCAGCACGACGTGGCCGATGTGGGTTTCGCTCCGCGACGTGCTGCGTCTACCCGTGCCGGACGCCGTCGAAGTGATGAAACGCGCGGTCAAGGCGCTCGTCTGCGAAGCGATGGCTGCCCGTCGTCCCGCAGCCGTGAGCTGAGCGCGAGGCCCGGTCAGCGCACGGTCCGGGCCTCGAGAAACGGCTCGATGACGGAGAGAACCTCCGGTAGCGCCGCCACCGTCGTCGCGTGGTCGAACCCACGCAGCACGGCCAGACGCGCGCCCGGGATCGAGCGCGATATCGCGCGGGTGTCGTCCACGCGCATGTGGTCCTCGGACCCGGCGACCGCGATCGTCGGAACATCGAGTGCCGCGAGGGCCTCGTCGTCGATCCCGGGCTCGAGGTCGGAGCGCCGGAAGTACGCGGCCAGCGCGAGTGGGTCGTTCGCGAGGAACGCCGCCCGCGTGGCCGCGTCCACCGGTTCCTGCCGCTGTCGTTCCCACTCGCGGACGAAACCCTCCATGCCGTCGCGCTCGAGCACGTCGACGCAGCCGCGAAAGAACATCGCGTCCATCGCCCCGCGCTGTGGTCGTGCGCTGCCGCCGAGCAGGACCAGGCCGGCGACCCGGTCCGGAGCGGCCAGGGCCAGCGCCAGCCCCGCCCTCGCGCCGAACGAGTACCCGACGTAGTCCACGCGCTCGACGTCCGCGGCGTCGAGCACGGCCAGCAGATCACCGACGATGCGATCCATCGCGTACGCGTCGGGCTCGTGCGGGGTGTCGCTGCGGCCGTGTCCACGCAGGTCCGGAAGGATCAGGCGGTACCGGTCGCCGAGCGCGCGCACGTAGCCGAAACCTCGCCACACCGAGGAGGACAGCGCGCTCCCGTGCACGAGCATCACGTCGGGAGCGTTCTTCTCGTCCGAGCCGGCAATGGAGTACGAGAGACGGATTCCGTCGGCGGGGTTGGTCGTGACACTCATGTGCCCAGTGTGACCGACCGGGTGATCCCGATGTCGTCGAGGAACCGCTTGTCGTGCGAGACGACCACGAGTGCGCCCGCGAATCCGTGCAGCGCCTGCGTCAGATGATCGAGGCTCGGCAGATCCAGGTTGTTGGTCGGCTCGTCGAGCAGCAGCAGGCGGGGCGGCGGATCTGCCGCGAGGACGATCGCGAATGCGGCCCGCAGCCGTTCTCCGCCCGACAGCGCACCGACCGGCACGTCGCCGTCGCTGCCCCGGAACAGGAACCGGGCCAGTCGCGCCCTGATCTCCTGTGGCGGCAGATGAGGCGCCCGCTGTTCTGCGTTCTCCACCACCGACAGCGTGTCGTCGAAGATGTCGAGTCGCTGGGGGAGCAGCGCGAACGGCACAAGAGGGCCGGCCTCGACGATGCGGTCGAGCAGTGTCGTCTTGCCGGAACCGTTGGGGCCGCCGAGAGCGATACGTTCCGGTCCGACGATCTCGAGTGGCCCTTCCGCCACGCGACTACCCGGATGCACGGTGGTTTCCGGAAGGTCGACACGAATCTCCCGGTCGTCGCGCACGGCGTCCTGCGCGTGTGCGAGGTGCGCTCGCGCGGAGTCGAGATTCGCCTCGTGTTCACGGCGGTACCGTCCCGCCGATTCCTGAGCCTGCCGTTTACGCGCACCCATGACGATCTTCGGTTCGCGTTTCTGCTCGAACATCTTGCGTCCGTACCGTTGTCGTTGCGCGAGGGTCGCCTGCGCGGTTGCGAGATCTCGGGTTTGACGCCGGACGTCGTTGCGC
Organism: Rhodococcus sp. 7Tela_A2; assembly: GCF_049311045.1. Taxonomy (NCBI): domain Bacteria; kingdom Bacillati; phylum Actinomycetota; class Actinomycetes; order Mycobacteriales; family Nocardiaceae; genus Rhodococcus; species Rhodococcus sp. 7Tela_A2. Next base: position 23,090 of record NZ_JAXION010000019.1, read on the forward strand.
GCGTCGCGCACGGCGGCACGTGCCGCCTCCTGTTCCGCAGCGACGATCTGCTCGTATTCGCTGTATCCGCAACCGAACAGCCGGAGTTGCCCGTCGCGGAGTTCGGCGATCGTGTCCATCCGGTCGAGGAGGTCGCGGTCGTGACCGGCGACGACGACGGTGCCGGCGAAACGGTCGAGGGCCTCGTGCAGTCGCGCGCGTCCCTCCGCGTCGAGATTGTTGGTGGGTTCGTCGAGCAACAGCACGTCCGGTTCGTCGAGCAACCGTGCAGTGAAGGCGAGCAGCATCGTTTCTCCCCCGGAGAGGCCACCCACGGTGCGGTCGAAGTCGCCTTCGTCGTGCACGATTCGTTCCAGACCGAGCCGGTGCACGAGTGCGAGGGCGCGCTCCTCGATGTCCCAGCGGTCGCCCACGATGCCGAAATCGCCGGCGTCTCCGACGCCGGATTCGATTCGCCGCAGGGCCCTTCGAATCTCGTCCAACCCGAGTACCGCCGCGACGGTTACCGACGGATCGAGCGTGACGTCCTGCTGGAGAAAGGCGACTCGGCCCCGGACGGTCAGCGCACCGCTCCGCGGCCGGAGGTGCCCGGCGACGAGACGGAGAAGTGTGCTTTTCCCGGTTCCGTTGCGCCCGACGAGACCGGTGCGCCCGAGTGTGAAAGCCGCGTCGAGTTTCTCGAAGACGCGGGTGCCGTCGGGATGGTCGTACGTGAGGCCGGACAGCGTGATGCCCGAGAGGGAAGACATGAGTGCTCCTGAAAGGTGGATCGATCGCGGGTGTGCCGCGTGGTCGACAACCACTACCGGAGCAACGCAGTTCTCCACTCGTTCGGTGACAGGGCCGAGTACCACAGTAGGTCGTGTGACGACGGTCGTGCAACCGAATATCGACACCCACCCCGACGCTCCCGGCGGCGCGCACTGTCCGGCACATCGTCGAGAATTTGGGCATGATCGACGTCGTGCGTATTCGACGGCAGTGGGTTTCTGCAGGCGTGGCACCGGTCCTCGTGCTCGTGACAGCCGGATGCGGCTTGTTGGGGCCGGACCAGCCCGAGACGGTGGCCGCGGAGTTCGCATCCGCGCTCGACGCGGGCGATGTGCAGGCAGCGGCCGCGCTCACCACCGACCCGCAGGCCGCGGCCGCCGCGATCACCGGCATGTTCGACGGCCTCGGCACCAGCGATCCGGTGGTCGGCGTTGCGGGCACGGGCGACGGCAACACCTTCGACCTCGATGTCTCGTGGAATTTCGGGGAGGGACGCGACTGGGCGTACCGGACGACGGGGTCGGCTGTGGAGGACTCCGACTCGTGGAGAGTGCGCTGGGATCCGGCTGTGCTCTCCCCGGAACTCGCGGACGGGGCAGCAGTGCGTCTGGTGACCACCGCGGGTGCGCCGCCGACGATCTACGACCGGGCGGGCGGCACCCTGTTCAGCGAGCAGGTCGTCACGCTGGTAAATCTCGATGCGAACGCCGACCCCGCGGCGGTCGCACCGCTGCTCGCGCCCGTTGCCCCGACGATCACCGCAGAGTCTCTCGCCGCCGATCGGGCGAAAGCGCCCGGACAGTCGCTGACCGCGATCTCGCTGCGCGAGGACGACCTGGTTCCGATCGAACAGCAGCTGACCGCCCTGCCCGGCGTCACGCTCGTTCCGCAATCGAGATTGCTGGTCGCAGACCGGGCGCTGGCCTCGCCGGTGTGGTCCGGCCTCGTGGAGTTGTGGGAACAGGGACAGGCCGAATCCGCGGGGTGGGTGGTCCAGCGGGTCGAGCCGGACGGGACCGCGCAGCAGGTGGCCGGCGAGACAGGGCCCGAGGCGCCCGACCTGTCCACCACGATCGATCCGCAATTGCAGATCGGGGCGGAAGCTGCGCTCGCCTCCCTCGACACTCCCGCGGTGATCGTCGGCATCGAGCCCTCGACGGGCGCCGTGCGCACGATCGCGCAGAACGCCGCCGCCGACCGCGAAGGTCCGGTCGCGCTCACCGGCCTGTATCCGCCGGGCTCGACCTTCAAGGTCGTCACCACCTCGGCCGCGCTTCAGGCCGGCCTCGCGGATCCGGACACGGTCCTGCCGTGTCCCGGAGTGGCGACGATCGAGGACCGCACGATCCCGAACGACGAGAGCTTCGATCTGGGGGCGGTGCCGTTGCACACAGCGTTCGCGTTCTCGTGCAACACCACGATGGGACAGCTCGCCGTGAACCTGCCTCCGACCGCACTGACGGACGCGGCTCGCCAGTTCGGGCTCGGCGCCGACTATGTCACGCCCGGACTTGTGACCGTCACCGGATCGGTACCGGAAACGGACACTCCCGCAGCCCTCGTCGAATCGGCGATCGGACAGGGACAGGTCACCGCGACACCCTTCGGTATGGCCCTCGTCGCGGCGGCCGTGGCGAACGGGAGCGCTCCGCTGCCGGTACTCGTCGAGGGGCGTGCGACGACCGTGGATGAGGAAATCGCTCCGGCACCGGCCGAAGTGACCGCTGCGCTGCGAACCATGATGCGCGAGACGATAACCGGCGGTACAGCGAGTATGTTGCGAGACATCCCCGATCTGACGGGTAAGACCGGGACCGCAGAGTACGGTGAAAACGACGGGGCGCACGGATGGTTCATCGGATCACGCGATAATCTGGCCTTCGCAGTGTTCGTGGCAGGGGCGAACGGTTCGGCTCCCGCAGTCGAAGCCGCCGGCAGGTGGTTGAGGGGGTAATCGGACGTGTGGCGTAATTGTGATTCGTTCGTAGGCACGCCGTGCTTGTTCCTCCTGTGGCTGAAGTGAAGGTTGGTTGTCATGGGATTTCGTGAGTGGCGGCGCAGGGGGCGGATGCGCGTGCTCGCCCTCACAGCGGTCGTCGTTCTGGTTGTCGCCGTGGCGGTCACTGCCTTCGTGGTCAACGGCTCACGGACCGACGCGCGTGGCCTGGTCGACGATTTCGTCGCCGCTCTCGACGCCCGTGACCCTGCCTCAGCGGCCTCGCTCACGTCGTACCCGAGCGCAGCAGAAAGCACCATCGGGCAGATGTTCGACGGCCTGTCCGACGGCACGGTCGACTACGAGGTCTCGCAGTTCGTCGAACTGAACAGTGAGTCCGGGTATTTCACGCTCTCCGCCGCCTGGAATTTCGGCGAGGGCATGGACTGGGGCTACCAGGTCGACGGTGCGGTCAGGAAACTCGGCGTGGGCTGGCGAGTGTCGTGGGACCCGGACATCATCGTGCCCGACCTCGGCGGCGGACGAACCGTTCACCACGTCCGCACCGACGCCGCGCCCCCGAAGATCTTCGACCGCACGGGCCGCCTCCTCATGGAGGAACAGACGATCAACGCCGTCGTGCTCGATCCCGCCGCCATGCCCGACCCCGGCGCGACCACGACCCGGCTGGCCGAGGTGCTCGCACCTGTCGCGCCGGTCATCACCGCGCAACTGATGCAGGACCGGCTCGCGAACGACCCCGGCAACCGGATCACCGCCGTCAAACTGCGGGACCAGGACTATCAGTTCCTCGGGAGCGACATCGAGTCGATCCCCGGTGTCGAAGTGATCCAGACTCCCACGCTGATCAGTGCCGATCGACGGATCTCCACGCCGTTGCTCGATACGCTGCGCTCGGCGTGGCAACTCGAACGCGACCGTACCGCGGGTTGGGCGGTCACGCTCGAAGATCCCGAGGAAGGTCCGATCCAGGTTGCGGGCTTCCAGGGGCCGCCGCCCCCGGACCTCAATGCCATGGTGGACTCGAAGGTGCAGCTTGCCGCGAAGGAAGCGGTGGTCACCACGGGAACGCCCACCGCGCTCGTCGCGATCCAGCCGTCCACGGGCGGCGTCCTCGCCGCCGACGTGAACAACTGGGCGATGGAACTCGGTCCGGTCGCGACCCACGGCATGTACCCGGCCGGAGGCACGCTCGACCCGGTCCGGTTGGCCGCCGGACTCGACAAGGGCATCGACGGCGCCGATGTGAGCTCGGAAGATCTCGCAGAGACGGCCCGCCGGCTGGGACTCGGCCTCGACGTCACCGTGCCCGGCTTCGATTTCGAGACCAGCCAGATCGGCAATACGCGATCCGGAGTGGTGCAGTTCGCCGGATCCGGCAACGACGACGCGCTGATCAGCCCCCTCGGGGCAGCTGTTCTGGCCGCATCCGTTGCGCGCGGCGAGGCTGTGGCGCCGTCGATCGTGCAGGGTCAGCCCGCGACGATCAACGACCCGGTCGACGCGTTGCCCCCGCACGTCGTCGACGCGCTGCGCGGCATGATGGCCGACAACGTACAGAAGGGACCAGCGTCCTTCCTGCGTAAGCACGCGGGACTGTCGGGAGTCGCCGCCGCGAGCGGGGACGACCGGTGGTTCTACGGCTACAGCGGCGATATCGCGTTCGCGGTATTCGTCGCCGACGCCGACGGGGGAGACCGGGCGATCAAGGTCGCGGATACATTCCTCAGCAAACTCGCGCAGCCGGACGAGGCTTTCTGACCTCGCCCGGCGACCGTCCCGGCGGAACGCCCGTCCGGGCGACCGGGGGCGGCAGGCGGTAGGTTCGGCGATCGTGACGGTTCTGGAACTGCTGCTGCTCGTGGTTGCGGGTTTCTTCGCGGGAGTGGTCGGATTCGTCACGGGGCTCGCATCATTGGTGTCGTATCCGGCACTGCTCGCCGTCGGGTTGCCGCCGGTCGCGGCGAACGTGACGAACACGGTCGCGATGGTCGGCGTCGGCGTCGGAGCGCTCACCAACTCCGTTCGTGAAGTCGTCGATACCGGGCCGCGGGTGTGGAGGTGGACGGCCTACGCCGCGTTGGGCGGCGCCATCGGAGCCGGGGTGCTGCTCGTCGCACCGGCCGGTTCGTTCGAGGCGGTCGTGCCGTATCTGGTGGCACTCGCCTCTCTCGCATTGCTGCTTCAGCCCCGTATCCGCGCTTTGGCGCGCGGCCGCGACCTGCCGCGTGCGTACGCCGCTGCGTTGTTCGTCGTGGCCGTGTACGGCGGCTACTTCGGTGCGGGCGCCGGCGTCATGATTCTGGCCGTGACCTTGATCTGCACGTCCGAGAGCATATGGCGGGCCAGCATCCTCAAGAGTTATCTGCTGGGTACCGCGAACCTCGTCGCCGCGATCGGATTCGCCGTGTTCGGGCCGGTGCACTGGCCGGCGGCCCTCGCGATGGCTCTCGGCGCGTTCGCCGGCGGCTGGTGCGGACCCCCACTGGTCGCGCGGATCCCGCCGACCGCGCTTCGCGTAGGTGTCGCGACGGCAGGATTCGGTCTCGCCGCGTGGCTCGCGCTCACGTGAACCGCGTCCGTGGCAACGCGGCGAGACCTCCGGGCGGCACTCAGTTCACGCCGTGCATCAGCTTCTTGATCCAGGGCGAACCCACGGCAAGGGCAACGCCGACCGCGATCGAGGCGCCGCCGATCCACAGGTAGTACGGCACTTCGTTGGTCTCGTCGTAGAAACCCGCCAGCGTGCCGGCCATCGCGCTGCCGAGGGCGACCGACAGATAGAACAACGCGACCATCTGTGTATGGAAGCTCTTCGGGGCGAGCTTCGTGGTCAGCGACAGGCCGACCGGCGACAGCAGCAACTCGGCAAAGGTGAAGAGCAGCAGGATGCCGACCAGGCCGAGCAGCGGGGCGCTGTTGGCACCGCCACCCGCCATCGGGATGAAGCACAGGAACGCGATGCCCATGATGATCGTGCCGGCAGCGAACTTGATCGGCGACGACGGCTGGCGCGGCCCGAGCTTGGTCCACACAGCCGCGAAGACACCGGCGAACGCGATGATGAACACCGGGTTGATGGACTGCACCCACGAGGGCGGGAACTCCCACCCGAACAGGTCGCGGTTCAGGCGGGTATCGGCGTACACCGCGACCATCGTGAACTGCTGCTGGAACAGCGACCAGAACACGGCGCTCGCCACGAACATCGGGATGAAGGACAGCACCCGGCTGCGTTCGACCGAGGTGATGTTCTTGCTCGAGAGGATGACCACGAAGTAGGTGATTGCCGCGATGACCGTCAGGGTGACGACGATGTCGGACAGACTGTTCGCGGAGATGATGCCGGTGGAGGCGAGGATCACGACCAGAACGAGCGCGGCCAGTGCGATTCCGCCGACACGCATCCGGCTTTCCGCCGGCAACGGGTTCGGCGGAACCTTGCCGATGTCACCGAGGTGCTTGCGGTAGAGCGTGTACTGCAACAGGCCGAGGAACATGCCGATCGCGGCGAGTCCGAATCCCCAGTGGAACCCGTACCGGACCTGCAGGAACCCCGTGAGCAGCGGACCGACGAGGGCGCCGATGTTGATGCCCATGTAGAAGATGGAGAATCCGGCGTCGCGGCGCTGGTCCTTCTCGTCGTAGAGGTCACCGACGATCGAGGTTGCGGTCGCTTTGAGTCCGCCACTGCCCACGGCCACGAGGATGAGGCCCACGCCGACACCGATGAAGCCCGGCAGCAGCGCGAGCGCGATGTGGCCGAACATGATCAGGATCGCGCTGTAGAACAGTGTCCGTTCGGAGCCGAGGAGACGGTCGGCGATCCATCCCCCGAGGATCGTCGACAGATAGACCGTGCCGCCGTACGCGCCGACGATCGAGGTTGCGGCGGCATTGCTGATCCCCAGACCACCCTCGGCAACCGAGTAGTACAGGTAGTAGATGAGGATGCCCTGCATGCCGTAGAAGGAGAATCGCTCCCACATCTCGACGCCGAACAGGTTGGCCAGCGCCAGAGGCTGGCCGAAAAACCTCGTATCGGATCGCGACTCCGGCACTGAAGCGGTGTCAGTCATATATCCACTGTTTCACCGTGGGACACCCTCGAGCCAATCGATCTCGAAAAATCACACAGTGGTTGTTCTCACGCGACCCGAGAATCGGACCGTCGGACCACACGGGCGAGAAGTCGCCAGCCGATCAGAGTCACGCCGAGGAAGCCGGTGGCGACGAGAATGAAGGCGGTGGCGGTTCCCTGACCGGTCGCCGCGCGGAGCAGCATGCCGCCGACAAGCGTGCTCACCCAGACGAGAAGGCCGGTGGGTGCTGCGGCGAACGCGTCGAACTTGTCGCGGTAGAGCCACGCGACGAGGAACCAGCCGACGGTCAGCCCGCCGAGGAACGGCCACGCGGTGCGTGCCAGGCCGACGAGATCGAGGACTTCTTCGTGGCTGGATCGGCCGAGGGCTGCGAACACGAGGATCAGGACCACGTCGGCAACCAGCGCGGGGGCGTACTTTTTCACGGCTTCAGGGTAGCGCCGTGGCGAACGTGTCCGAATGCACCGACGGGCGCCCCACCGTGCGGCGGGGCGCCCCTGGGCGTTGGCGCGGGAGATGTCGGGGGGATCAGGCCTGCAGGCCGGCCTCGATCTCGAGGTGGAGAGTGATCTTGTCGCCGACGACGGCGCCGCCGCCCTCGAGCGGCATGTCGATGGAGATGCCGAAGTCCTTGCGGTTGATCACGGTCGTGGCGTCGAACCCGGCGACCGGGCCGTTGCCCATTCCGGCGTTGACGCCGTTGTACTCGAGGCGCAGCTCGACCGGCTTGGTGACGCCGCGGAGCGTGAAGTCGCCGTCGACGATGTAGTCGTCGCCGTCCGCGCGGACACCGGTGGAGACGAAGGTCGCGACGGGGAACTGCTCGGCGTCGAAGAAGTCGGCCGACCGGATGTGGGCGTCGCGATCGGCGTTCTTGGTGCTGATCGACGCGACGTCGATGTCGGCGCGAACCGATGCGGTGCCGTCCTCGGCGACGGTGATCGCGCCGGAGAAGCTCTCGAAGCTTCCGCGCACCTTGCTCACCATGAGGTGCCGGACGGTGAAGCCGACGTTGGAGTGGACCGGATCGAGGGCCCAGATCCCTGTGGTGAGGCCGGGAAAGGTGGTGGTGGCGGTCGTCATCGCGTTGTCTCCTCGTAGATTATTGAAACTTCAACTTGATGCGACAACCATGACACGACTTTGTTGCGCGCGCAACTACTTGGTGGCGCAGATCACAGAAGGTCGGTGTTGTCCGAGGTGTCTGCGGGCTTACGCCGCCGCGCGACGGCGCTGCGATCCTGTTCCTCACGTTCGGCGGCAGGGTCGATGTCCTCACCCGCGTTGCCCCCGCGGTACATCGCCGCGATCGTGCCCCAGCCGGTGAGCGCGACGAAACCGAAACTCACCGCGCGGTACACGAACACCGCGGCCAGCGACTGGGGAGCGGTCAGACCCGCCGCGGTGAGCGTGGCGATCAGAGTTCCGTCGACGAACCCCAGCCCGCCGGGCGCCAACGGCACGCTGCCCACCGCCTTGGCAGCGGCGAACGCGATGCACAGACCTGCGAGCGACGGGGAACCTCCCACCGCCCAGCACGCGAGACCGAGGCATGCGACATCGAAGACCCGGTGCACGGCCGACCACGCGATCGCCGCGACTGCGTCGCGTCGCGCGAGTTCGACGGCCTCGAGTTGGGCGAGCACCCGATCGAAGAGGCCGAAGCCGGTATCCGCGGGCTTTCCGGACACCCTGTTGACACGGGTGAGCACCCAGGTGCCGGCTGCCTCGATCGACGACGGGTTACGGGCGACATACCGCAGCCCGTAGAACATGGCGATGAGGCCCGCCAGCGACAGGACCAGCGTCACCGGACTGATCCGCGTGCCCACCGCGAACGCTCCCGCGACCCCGACGGAGGCCAGCGTGGCCGCCGCGATGACGCCGGATACCGCGAGCTGCCAGGACGCCACCACGGGGGTCGCGCCCCACTTGCGGGTCTGCCTGTAGGTGAACGCGGTCGAGAACACCGGGCCTGCCGGCAGCGTGACCGCCATGGCGGTACTGCCGTAGATCACCGATGCCGAGCGGAAGTGACCTACTCGCACACCGCCGGCGTGCAACAGCTGCTGCTGGACTCCCGCGAAACCGCTCAGGGAGATCATCTGAGCGGCGACACACGCTGCGAACCAGCCCCAGTGGATGCCGGTGAGCGCTTTCCAGGAATCGCTCATCGTGGGCCACAGGTAGATGGCTTCGGCGGTGAGCAACGCGATCAGAGCCGCCGCGACCAGCCATTTGATCCACAGGAAACGGCCCCGGCGCGGTGTGGCGTCGGGGCCAGAGAGGTCGTCCTGCGGCTGCGCCACGCCATTCACCGTAACCGACGCAGGTATGTAGGTGCCGCAATTAGCGTCCGCCCGTGACGTACCTCCCTGTGCTAACCCACCCGATCCGCGGAGTCGTCACCCGGACGCGGCCCGCTCGGATAATGGACGGGCGAGGCGAGCTGCGTGACCCTGCGCCGCCCGCGAAGCTGCACCTCGTCGCCGAGTTCCCAGTGCCCACGCTCGTCGTCGTCGGCGAAATAGAGTGCGCTCGACGACGCAAGAACGCGGCTCGGACGGAGCTTGGCCAGTTCCGTCAGGCGCGACGCCTCGTTGACCGGGTCGCCGATGACGGTGTATTCGAAGCGTTCGGCCGCGCCGATGTTTCCTGCCACCGCGAGTCCGGCCGAGACACCGATACCGACGTCGAGACCGGTGATGTCGTCGAGCGCGAAGCGCAGTTCGCGTGCTGCACCCAGCGCAGCGGTGGGTGCATCGGGCCGGTCGAGCGGCGCCCCGAAAATCACCAGGGCGGCGTCGCCCATGAACTTGTTGACGAAGCCGTGGTGCCGATCGACGACCTCCACCACGACGCGGAAGAACTCGTTGAGGAGATCGACGACCTCGTTGGGAGGACGCTCGGCCGCGGTGGCGGTCGACCCCACCATGTCCACGAACAGCACGGCCACGTAGCGGGTCTCACCGCCGAGTTCGGTGCCGTACTGCAGTGCCCGCCGGGCCACGTCTTCACCGACGTGCTGACCGAACAACTCGCGGAGCCGGCGGCGCTCGTCGGCCTCCGCCATCATCCGGTTGAAGCCCACTTGCAGGCGTCCGATCTCGCTGCCGTCGAACACCTCCACCTGCACGGCCGACGCGCCGCGCTGCACGCGTTCGATCGCCCAGCGCAACTGCTTGATCGGGTCGGAGATCTGCGCCGAGGTCAGCAACGACAGCACGAGGGCCAGCAGGATGGACGTGACCGCAAGCGCGAGTACCGCGTAGGCGAGTGCGTCGGACGAGAACGCGGAGTCGGTGGTGATCTGGGTGACGCACAGCAGGACGATCCCCGCGACGGGCATCAAGGTGCCCAGTCCCCACGTCATCGCGAGACGGGTGCCGACGCCCGGAGCCATGGTGCGATCGAAGTTGCCTTCGCTCAGTGCACGGGCCGCGACGGGGCGCAGAATCCGCTCGCCGAGCATGTAGGTGAACCCGAACGTGCTCGTCGCGGCCATCGCCACGGTGATCGCGACCGCGACGGCGAGGGAAGGCGTCTCCCCGGCGGTGAGGAACACGAACAAGACGCCGCCGAGCAACCACAGTCCGAGGTGCACGATCGCCTGACGCAACGGCGCGTGCAGTGCCGCCATCTGCTCGGACCGGGTGGGCGGGCCACCGCGGAGTTGCCAGCGCACCACCGAACGAAGCATCAGCGCCGCAGCGGTGAGACTCACGATGCCGGCGAAGACGAGGTACACCGCGAACACGGTGAAGTTCTGAACCCGGTCGACGGTGTCGAAGTCGTCGTCCGCGAACGGAACGCCGTACCGCACGAACGCGAACACCAGCATGGCGCCGAACAGGTTGGAGGCGCCCATCGAGGCCATATAGAGCGGCCAGCGACTACGCAGTGTCGCGGCGACGGCTCGATAGGACCTCAGCACGACTTCAGATCAAACCACTGTATGGACGGTCACAGCGCGTCGTGGTCACCTTCGGCACCACGGAGAGGTGAGAAGTCGCTCGGCGCGGCGGCACTTGCGGTTCCGCGATCCGGCAGGAGGCCGCGCGCTTCCGGTCGGGACGAAGAGTGTCACAGATCCTATTCTGTACGTATGGACCCGAAGGATCTGCGCGTTTCGGACGCCGAACGCGAACATGTGGGCGAGCTTCTCCAGCGAGCCGTAGGACAGGGAATGCTCTCGCTCGGCGAGTTCACCGAACGGATGGACACCGTCCTGGCAGCGAAAACGCGTGGTGATCTCAATCAGGTTCTCGTGGACCTGCCCGGCATCCAGATGCGGCCCGAGTACCTCCCGCAGGCCGCACCGGCGTTCCTGCCCCAGCAGCAGGCGACCGCCGCCGCCCCCGCGTACCCGGCGACCGGGCCCGGTGGTCCGCTCGTGCTCAAGGGACGTTTGTCGTCCCTGACCCGCAAGGGCCGGTGGGAGGTCGCGCCGGTTCTCCGGCTCGATACGTTCGCGTCGTCGGTCAACCTGGACTTCACCGAGGCGGTGATGCAGACGCAGGTCGTGCGAATCGAGGTGAACGACTCGTTCAGTTCGATTTCGATCCTGCTGCCCGCCGAAGCCACCGCCGATATCAACGGTGTCGAAACCGTCGCGTCGAGCGCCACCACGAAAGTGCGCGGCGGCGCGCCGTTCGGCCCGTTGCACGTCGTCGTGGTCGGGAAGATCTTCTGCGGCAACCTCAACGTCACGCACCCGTTCGGCATGCGGCTGCGCAAGTTCATCAACGGCGCGTAGGACCCGCGCGCACCCGCCGTTCCGTCCGTCCGGCTCAGGGCTGCTGCCGGCGCGCGATCAGTTCACTCACACTGATCGACCCGCCGGTGTCGGTGCCGTGCCGCCGACGGTGCGGATCGTTCGGATCGTCCGCGTGGTCGGGCTCCGAATCGGTGGGCGCCTCGGGCGACCGTTCCGTGGCACCGTTCCGTGGCACCGGCCGCTGAGGTGACTGCTGCGAATACTGGCCGGGTTGCGGGCGCTGCTGCGGGTTCGGCGGCTGCTGCGGGTACTGCCCCGCCTGCGGACGCGGTCGGGGCTGCGGGTGCTGTCCCGCCGGTGGGCGCGGTCCGCCCTGCGGCTGCTGTCCCGCCGGTGGGCGCGGTTCGGCCTGCGGAAACAGCCCCGCCGGTGGGCGCGGTTCGGCCTGCGGGAACAACCCCGCCGGGGGGCGGGAACCCGGCTCCGGCCGCGGACCGGCTTGCGGCCGCGGTCCGGTTTCCGGCGGGCGATGCGCGTGCTGCCCCGACCCGGGAGCAGCTCGGCGCAGCTGCGACAGCCAGCTCTCGATCGCCTGCGGATCGCGTGCCCGCCCGGCACCCGTCGACGGCTCTCCCTCCTGTCGCGTTCCCTCGGTACCACCGTTCACCGGCGGGTTGCCGGCCGGGTCCGGGTTCGTGGCGGACGGCCGCACGAAGTTCTGCGGCAGCGGCGGGGGAACGTCGCCCCGTCGGCGTCTGGGGAGCGGGGGCATGGCCGCCGTGGGCGGCTGGGACGCTGCCGTAGGCCGGCCCTGCGGCGGCTGTGCCTGCGCCGGATCGGCGGGTGGCGCGTCTGCGCCCCGTCGCTGCGGCATCGGCGGAAGCTGATCCGGAACCTGGCCCTGGGGCGCCCCGGGGCGCCGGGGGGGCCGCGGCGGACCCCGGCGTTCGTCGCCCGCACCGGCCGGACCCTGCGGCCGACGCTGCGGCGGCAGTTGCTGCGGGGAGCCGTGGCCCGGAGCCGCCGGCTCACCTGCGCGCGGCATCGGACGGCCGTCGACAGCCCGGTGACGTGGGTCGCCTGCCCGCTGCTGATCCGGACGTGGCCGCTGGGCCGGGGGACGGGGAACCGGACGCCCGGGACCCTGGCGACGCGGCTGCGGCGTGAGATCGCGGAACTTGCGCTGCTCGGACGCCGGTCGCGGCGCCGCGATCTTGGGCAGCGGCTGAGTGAGGTCGGTTGCGTCGCCGAACATCCCTGCCGGGAAACGATGTGAACCGGTGGCCGAGACGGTCGCGGGACCGAACATGCCGACCGTGATGAGTTCGGGCACGTCCTCGGGCATCAGTTCGTCGGCGAGAATCGGTTCGGCGAGGCCGGCCTTCTCCTGGATCCGCTTCATCCACGCAGGTGCCCACCAGCAGTCGTCGCCGAGCAACTTCATCACTGCCGGTACGAGGAACATACGGATGACCGTCGCGTCGATGACGAGAGCGGCGATCATGCCGTAGGCGATGTACTTCATCATCACCAGTTCCGAGAACGCGAACGCACCGGTGACCACGATCAGGATCAGCGCGGCGGCGGTGATGATGCGGCCGGTGTGCGACGTGCCCACGCGAATGGATTCGGTGGTGCTCGCGCCCTGTGCCCGGGCTTCGACCATCCGGGAGAGCAAGAAGACTTCGTAGTCGGTCGACAGCCCGTACACGATCGCGATGATCAGCACGAGCACCGGAGACATGATCGGTCCCGGCGTGAAATTGAGTAGCTCTGCGCCGTTGCCGTTGATGAAGATCCAGGTGAGGATGCCCAGCGTCGAGCCGAGACCCAACGCGCTCATGAGGACGGCCTTGATCGGCAACACCAGCGATCCGAAGGCGAGGAACATGAGAATGATCGTCAGCGACACCACGACCAGCACCATCAACGGCAGCGTGTCGAGGAGCGCGGCGATCGAATCCTGCTCGATGGCCGGCGTACCGCCGACGAGCACTTCGACGCCCTCTGGCCACTCCGCGGAATGCAGGTAGTCGATGGTCGGAGCGGTCTCGTTGCGGTCCGTCAGACCGGCCTTCAAGACGCGCACGCCGTCCTTGGCCGGGCCCGTGATCGTGAAGTCCTCGACGAGACCCGGCGCGGCGTTCGCCGTCTCCATGATCTTGTTCAGGTCGCCGCCCTGGGCACCCTGGATCACCAGTCGCACGGGTTCGGCACGCTGTCCCGGGAACAACTCGTCGAACTGTTCCTGCGCGACGCGGGTCGGGTGGTCGGGCGGCAGGTAGGTCTCGTTGATGCCGCCGAACTTGATGCCGGTCAGCGGCGTGATGAGCAGCAACAGGCCGATGACCGTCGGGATGGTCACCTTCATCGGATTGAGCATGACCCAGCGGGTGAGCCGCCCGATGTAACTGTTCTCGACCTGTTCGTTCGACTGGATCTGGCCGAACTTCTTCATGCCGAACTTGTCGATGCGCTTGCCGAGGATGCCGAGAATGGCGGGCAGCACCGTCACCGACAGCAAGGCGGCGAGAGAAATCGCAGCGATCGCGCCGTAGGAGACGGATTTGAGGAAGCCCTGCGGGAAGAGGAGCAGGCCGCCGAGGCTGGTGACCACCATCGTCGCGGAGAAGATAACGGTGCGCCCGGCCGTCATGACGGTGCGCCGGACGGCCGCGGGGGTGTCGTAGCCCTCGGCCAGTTCTTCTCGGAAACGGGACACCATGAACAGGCCGTAGTCGATCGCCAGACCCAGTCCGATCAGCGAGACGACGGGCGCGACGAACGAGTTGACCTCGGTGAAATTGGTGATCAGCCGCACGACGCCGTTTGCGGCGACGATCGTCAGACCACCGGTGATCAGCGGCAGCGCTGCCGCGATGACGCCACCGAACACGAAGAACAGGAGGATGCCGACGGCCGGGATCGCCAGGATCTCCATGCGCTTGATGTCGTTGGCCATCGTGTCGTTGAGCGCGCCGGAGATGGGCTGCAGACCGGCGAGCTGGACGTCGACACCGTCGATGTAGAACTTGTCCTTGATGTCGCGGAAGTTCCCGGTCAGCTCCGTGTCGTTCGCGCCGGCGATGGCGACCGACGCGAGGGCGTGCTGACGTGACTCGTCGGCCAGGCTCGGCAGCGACGGCGCGGTCTCGGTGGGCCAGTACGCACCGTTGATCTTGAGAATGTGTTCGGGATTTTCGGAAACCAGAGCGTTGAGGTTGTCGGTGACCTTCGCGGCGAACTCCGGGTCGTCGACGGTCTTGCCCTCGGGCGCCGTGTACAGAACCAGCACGTCACCGTTGGTGTCGCGGCCGAACGTGCCGTCTGCCAGCTTCGCCGCGGCGACGGACTGTGAGCCGGGATCGTCCCAGCCGCTCTGGCTGAGATGGTCGTTCAGGCTCAGTCCGTACCCGGCGAGCCCGAGCAGCGCCGCCACCATCACCGCAATGACGGTGAAGCGCGCGCGATAGACGAGCGTTCCCCAACGGTCGAACACTAGATCTCCTATTCGGCGACGCTCTTGCGCCCCACGAGGAGGGCGGACAGCGGTCGGAACGGCTGCAGCCAGGCTCCTTCGTCGGGCAGCGATTCCAGGCTGACGCGGGGCAGCGGTTCACGGAACACCCCGGGGATGTCCTCGAGATCGACGAAGTCGAGGATCTCGGACGTGACCGCCCAGCTGGCGTGCTCGCGGAAACCCAGCACCTGCACCGCGATGCCCGCAGCTGCGAGCTCTTCGAGAGGTTCGCGGAACGCCTGCCCGTCCGCCGACGCCACCATGACGCCGGCAAGGCCGCCACGCCGACGCAACTCGATGTGCTCGAGCATATCGGAGTCGACGTCGCTGTCCTCGTCGATCTTGGGCTTGGCGAACACCGCGAAGCCCACATTGCGCAGGGCTTCCACCCACGGGCGCACCACGTCGGCGCTGCCCGGGGCGATGTTGGTGAAGACCGTCGCCTCGGGTTCGAGCGCAGTACCGGTCCGGCGGGACAGATCGGCGGTGCGGCCGAGAAGCCAGCGGCCGAGTGCGTCGAACCGGGGACGGTATGCGGCGGTGGGCCGGCCGCCGAGGATGGCGCCGAGACCCATATCGAGGTTGGGAGCATCCCACACGAGAAGGACACGACCGGGCTGGTCGCTGCCGCCGACAGGCCCGCTGTCGATGGCGGTGGGGTCGGTCGTATCGGACAGCTCTTCGTGGACGCTCATGCTCCGATCTTCCCCCAGACCATTTCGGCGATGGTGCTGCCCACCTGGTGGGCCTTCCCCTCGAACTTGGTCACGGGTCGCTCGAGGCTGATCGGCGACTCCCCCGACAGGGGCTTCAGCAGCGGCTCGGCGTCTCCGGTTTCCCGGATCGCTTCGGCGTATTCGGCGTGGTCGGTGGCGACATGCAGCACACCGCCGGGCACGAGGCGATCGGCGATCAGGGAGAAGGTGGGGGCCTGCAGCAGCCGGCGCTTGTGGTGCCGGGCCTTGGGCCACGGGTCCGGAAAGAAGACCCGCACCCCGGTCAGCGATCCGGGAGCAACCATCTTCTCGAGCACCTCCACGGCGTCGCCGCGCAGGATGCGCAGGTTCGTGACCGGGGAGTCGGTGTCGAGGGTGCGCTCGATGCGCTGCAGTGTCTGGGCGAGGCCGGGCCGGTAGACCTCGACGGCGATCAGATTCACGTCGGGTTCGGCCCGCGCCATCGAGACGGCGGCGGTTCCCGTTCCGGATCCGATCTCGAGCACCACGGGTGCCGAACGCCCGAACCACGCGTCGATGTCGAGCTGGTCGTCGCCGACGTCCCGGCCGAGCTGGGGCCAGAGCCGGTCCCACGTCAGCTGCTGGGGTTCGGTCAACGCTCCCCGTCGGGACCGGAAGCTCGTCACCCTCGGGTAGAGGCGATTCCCGCGGGTGGGCTGCTCGTCGAGCAGCTCGGTCGTGTCTTGATCGGCGTCGTTCACCCGACCATTGTCACGTATCCGGCGAGTGGGTGGCAGGAGTGACGGAAGGGACCACAGTGTTTTCTCAGGCTTGCACCGGGATTTTCAGGGTCTGAGCCTCGTTTACCCGGGATTTTGCACAGTTTTCCGGCCCGCGGTCGCTTTTCTTCCCACCGAGATCCCCTCACATTCTCAGAATTGCGTCGAGTGTTACCCCTGCACGGCAGGGTGTCTTCTGACACAATCCGCGCCGACGATCGGGGGATGTCGATGACGGAGGACCTCTGGCACCGGCTCGCAGGAGACGTGGAGCGCGTCGACAGCGTCGCCGGCCGCGCTCTGCACGCCGTGGTGCGCGACCGCGCCGCACCGCTACGGATGCAGGTTGCCGGACGAGTCGGCACCGGATTCCGGTCCGTGCGGGACGCCGTCCGGGCCTCGGCCGGTGCCGACGGCACCGTCGAGGTCGAGAGTGTGGCCGTCGACGTGCCGGACACAGCCGATCCCGTGTTCGACGGGGACGTCGTCGTCTACGCCGTGCCGGTCCGGCTCGATCCCGCGTCCGTGCATCCCGCCGACCGGTCCGCTCTGTCTCACATCGACGCACGACGTGTCGTCGTGGTGGTCGTCGGCGGCACGGTCGAACATGTCGATCCGGTCGCCGCGACACTCGGCCTCGGGGCGTTCGCCGTCGGTGATCCCGCGCTCACCGACGCGATTGCCGCACGACTGGCCGCGGCCTCTCGTCTCCGCGACGAGCACCTTGTGCGGATGGTCGCGGGGATCGCCGCCACACCCGCCGCCCGCGACCTGATCGAGGCGGCACTCGACGCGGCGAACCTCTCGCGCCGGGTCTCATGACGACCGGTGCCGACGATGTGGTGCGCCGCTGGAACCCTCGGGGCTGGGCGCGGCTCCACGAACCTTCGTCGCGGGCCGTGCGCGTCGTGGGTCTCGCGGGGTCGGGAGTCGGAGCACTGTGCGGTGAACTCGGCCGGCTCGGCGGTGTGGACGTGGTCCGCGACGGGCCGGCGTCGGTGGTGCTGGTGGTGTTCGACGCGTCGGCGGTGATCGGTCGCACCGAACTGGAGATGATCGCCGACGCCGCCGCCGACGCGACCGAGGTGGTGTGCGCCCTGACCGGTACGGACCGGTATCCGGGGTGGCGCACGGTGCGCGACCGCGATGTCGCCCTGTTGCACCGGCACGCGACGTACCTCCCGCGCGTCACCGTCCTCCCGGTGTCGGCGGAGATGTCGCGCCGCGCACGGGAGGTCGGCGGCGACGCGGGTTCGGTGCTGTTGCTGGAAACCGGAATCGTCGAGCTACGCGATGTGCTCGCCGCAGCGGTCGATTCCGCGAGCGACCCGCGACGTGCGCGCGGAGCTGTCGTGTCGCAGACCCGCCGCATGATCTACGACGAGGTGGACGCGCTGCGTGCCGGTGACGACACAGCCGGTCTCCGCGCCGAGCGGCAACGACTGGCGCTGACACCCATGCCCGCGGCCCCACCGGACCTCCAGCGCGCGCGGGTCGAACTACTCCAGGACGTCGCAAAGGAGATCCGGGGAGTGGCCGCGTCGATCCGTGATGTGCTCGACGACACCGGACGGCCCGCCGACGACGTGGCCGGTGCACTGGACGCACACCTCGAGGGAGTGCGCGCCCGCCTCGCCGCCGCTCTCGCCTCACGGGCCGGCGCGGCGCTGCACGACAGCGACGGAAGACCGCCCGAGTGGACACGTTCACCGCTGCCGGAGCCCGCGCGCACCTTCGAGGACCGGCTGACACTGGTCGTCGGCGCATCGGCCGGTGCGGGCCTCGGGCGGCTGCTCGTCACCCCGTTCGGTGAGATCCCCGGCGTGGCGGTGGTGGCCGTCGCACTCGGCGGTGCAGTCCCGGCGGGATGGTGGCTCGTTCACGCGCGGCGCCGGATCGCGCACCGCGAACGCGTGCGGCGCTGGGTCGGTGAAGAGCTGGCGACCGCCCGTGCCGACCTCGAGGCATGGGTGCGCGCGTGCACTTACGAGGTGGAGTCACGCGTCCTTTCGGCGGCTCGGAGCGCACACGACGCACAGACGAGCCGACGGCGGGAACGCGTCTCCGCGCTCGACGAGGAGATAGGACGGCTCACCGGCGAAAGGCGCGCGCGAATTGCGGCGTGCGAGCGGGACCTCGCGGCGCTCGGGCAGCCCAGGGAACCGGGAGGGCGTCCGGTGCGTCGAACCGATCGAACGGCGAATCGGCCGGGAGCGACCGTGCCAGGGATGGGGGATCGATCGGATGATGGAAACGTTTCCGGGTGACGACAGCCCGAGTGGGCCGAGGACCGACGTGTTCGACCCGGTGGCCGCGTCCGTCTGGGCAGACGGAACTGAACCCGCCGCGGATCTGGACGGGGACGGAATCTACGACACGGTGATCTTCGGCAGCGAGGTGTTCGACAGCGGCCTGTCCGCAGGTGGAGCTCTGATCGTCGCCACCGATACCGACCTCGACGGGCACACCGACAGGCTCACCGCTGTGGAGGACAACGGCGACTACGGCGTGTGGGAGTTACACCGCGACCTCGACGGAACAACACGCTGGACACGCGTCGACCACGGTAATCTGGAACGCGATGTGGATCACGAAAACGGTGGCGAGTGAGCGCCACCGTCTGTACGAGGGGGTAGGTGAAGGTATTCTGCGCGCTCTCTGAATCGTTCATGTGACATTTCCGACCGGCCCCGAGTGTTACCGGTAGGACATCCACAGTTAGCCTCTACGAATAGGACTTCCGGCGCCCGCTTCGCCGTCCGGCCACGGATGAAGCTGGTGGTACCCCTGCCGAGAGGGGAAAAGCCCGGGTCTGCCACTGTCCCTGCGTCATCGGCGCAGGTCGGGGGAGGGATCCGGTTCCGGGCACACCCCAGGAGAGTTTGATGACCTCAGCGACCATTCCCGGTTTGAACGGTACCGACGACAAGCTCCCGACCCAGCATGCCGAGCTGCTTGCCTGGGTCCAGGAGGTTGCCGAGCTCACCCAGCCCGATCGCGTCGTGTGGGCCGACGGATCCGACGAGGAATGGGACCGGCTGACCGCTCAACTGGTCGAGGCGGGAACGTTCACTCGTCTCAACGACGAGAAGAAGCCGAACTCGTTCCTCGCCAACTCCGACCCGTCGGATGTGGCGCGTGTCGAGTCCCGCACCTACATCTGCACCGAGGACGAGATCGGCGCTGGCCCCACGAACAACTGGATGGCGCCGGACGAGATGCGCGGCCTCATGACGGAGCTGTACCGCGGCTGCATGCGCGGACGCACGCTCTTCGTGGTGCCCTTCTGCATGGGTCCGCTCGGTGCCGACGACCCGAAGCTCGGCGTCGAGCTCACGGACTCGGAGTACGTCGTCGTCTCCATGCGGATCATGACCCGCATGGGCACCGCCGCCCTCGAGAAGCTGGGCACCGACCGTCCCTTCGTGAAGGCGCTGCACTCCGTCGGTGCGCCCCTCGAAGCCGGACAGCAGGATGTCGCGTGGCCGTGCAACGACACGAAGTACATCACCCACTTCCCGGAAACCCGCGAGATCTGGAGCTTCGGTTCCGGCTACGGCGGCAATGCGCTCCTCGGTAAGAAGTGCTACTCGCTGCGCATCGCGTCGGCCATGGCCCACGACGAGGGCTGGCTCGCCGAGCACATGCTCATCCTCAAGTTGATCTCCCCCGAGAACAAGCCTTACTACGTGGCCGCGGCCTTCCCGTCGGCATGCGGTAAGACCAACCTCGCGATGATCCAGCCGACCATTCCGGGCTGGCGTGCCGAGACCCTCGGCGACGACATCGCCTGGATGCGCTTCGGCGAAGACGGCCGCCTCTACGCGGTGAACCCCGAGTTCGGTTTCTTCGGTGTCGCACCGGGTACGAGCGCCGACTCCAACCCCAACGCGATGGCCACCATCGAGGCCGGCAACACCATCTACACCAACGTTGCCAAGACCGACGACGGCGACATCTGGTGGGAGGGCATCGGCGGCGAGACCCCGTCGCACCTGACCGACTGGCTCGGCAACGACTGGACCCCCGAGTCCGGCACCAAGGCCGCGCACCCGAACTCGCGGTACTGCACTCCGATGTCGCAGTGCCCGATCCTCGCCCCGGAGTGGGACGACCCGCAGGGTGTGCCGATCTCCGCGATCCTGTTCGGTGGACGTCGCAAGACGACCGTTCCGCTGGTGAGCGAGTCCTTCGACTGGCAGCACGGCACCTTCCTCGGCGCGACCCTGTCGTCGGAGCAGACCGCTGCCGCCGAAGGCACGGTCGGAACCGTCCGCCGCGACCCGATGGCGATGCTGCCGTTCCTCGGCTACAACGCCGGTGATTACCTGAACCACTGGATCAACCTGGGTAAGAACGCCGACGAGACCAAGCTCCCGAAGATCTTCTACGTGAACTGGTTCCGTCGCGGCGAAGACGGCCGCTTCCTGTGGCCCGGTTTCGGCGAGAACTCGCGCGTCCTGAAGTGGATCGTGGACCGTATCGAGCACAAGGCCGACGCGCAGTCCACACCGATCGGGTACGTGCCGACCGCCGCCGACCTGACCCTCGACGGACTCGACGTCGAGACCGCCGATGTCGACGAGGCACTGAAGGTCGACGTCGAAGAGTGGAAGCAGGAACTGCCCCTCATCGAGGAGTGGTTCGAGTTCCTCGGCGAGAAGGTGCCGTCGGGTATCCGTGACGAGTTCGAGGCACTGAAGCAGCGCCTCGGCTGAGTCGCTTCCCCCAGAAGACAGTTCACGCCGGATGCCGCGTGAGATAGGGTGGCCCCCTCTCAAGCGGCCACCCGGGTTGCGGGCCGGGATCAGGCGTCTTGCGTGGCAGACCACTCGTCGAGCCGGCGCTTGGCTTCGGCGGGAGACACGTCTTCCACCCGCGTCATGATCGCCCAGCGGTGGCCGAAAGGATCGAGGATCGACGCGAACCGGTCTCCGGTGACGAACGTCGACGGTTCTTCGAACACGCGGGCGCCGAGTTCGACCGCCCGGGCGAACGTGGCATCGACGTCGGAGCAGTACAGGACGTAGGAGTGGTCGACCTGCTCGGTGCCGTCGGGTGCGCGCAGGCCCATCTCGGGATGCGGGTCGCTCAGTTGCAGCCGCCCGTGGCCGAAGTCGAGCTCCGCATGCAGCACGGTCCCGTCGGGACCGTCCATACGGTCGACGAGCACCGCGCCGAAGGTGTCGCGGTAGTAGTCGATGGCGCGTGCTCCGTCCTCCACGACAAGGAACGGGGTCAGCGTGGTGTAGCCGTCCGGAATCGGTTTCATCGCCTTGGTCATGCACGCCAGTGTCGACTCGAGCGCCACGCGAGTATTGAACGAACCCGACGGGCACTCGTACTGCTCGCCGACTGCGGGTCAGGGCTTGCCGCGTTTCGGCGTCTGCTCGGCGACACCGTGCCGCAGCGGTGTGTTGTCGTCGGGTGAGCTCGACGGGTCCACCGGCGACCCACCCGAGGCGCCGTCGACAGGTGGCGCGTGGGAAGGGTCGCCGCCTGTCGGCTCGGCACCGCCGGCGAGCTCGTCGAGCCGGGCGGTGAGCACCTCGAGGAAGTTCGGACGGTTCTGGTTGCCGCGCTCGTAATCGACGAGTGCCTGCAGTTGATCCTCGGTCAGCGCCCGGATGCGCGGAGCAAGTGTGCCGGGCGCGAGTTGGTCGTAATCGGGGACGGGAAGTTGCTGATCGGTCATGTTGCTGCTGTACCCGTGTGCGGGCGGGCAAACCGTCCGGAACGGCTCACGTCGACGGACAGTGCAGGACGACGTACTTGCCCTTCGGGAATAATGCCGACTAGCGGATACGTTCGTACTTCGATGGGACCTCCGCGTCCGCATGCGGCGACGGAATGGTGCAATAGACCACAAGCTAGATCGATACGGCCGCAGCAGTGGCCACGAGGAGGACTCCACAATGGGGATCTACAACAATGTGACCGAGCTGGTCGGCCGCACGCCGATCGTGCGCCTGAACCGGCTGACCGAGGACGCCGGTGCGACCGTCGCCGCGAAGCTGGAGTTCTACAACCCGGCGAACAGCGTCAAGGACCGCATCGGTGTCGCGATCATCGACGCTGCCGAGCAGTCGGGTGAGCTCGCGCCCGGCGGCACGATCGTCGAGGGTACGTCCGGCAACACGGGTATCGCGCTCGCCATGGTGGGCGCTGCGCGCGGCTACAACGTCATCCTGACGATGCCGGAGACGATGTCGACCGAGCGTCGCGTCATGCTCCGCGCCTACGGAGCGCAGATCGTGCTCACCCCGGGTTCCGAGGGCATGAAGGGTGCGGTCGCCAAGGCCGAGGAGATCGTGGCGAACACGGAGAACGCGATCCTCGCGCGCCAGTTCGGCAACCCCGCCAACCCGGCGATCCACGAGCGCACCACCGGTGAAGAGGTCTGGAACGACACCGACGGCGCCGTCGACATCTTCGTCGCGGGCATCGGTACCGGCGGCACCCTCACGGGCGTCGGCCGCACCCTCAAGGCGCGCAAGCCCGACGTGAAGATCGTCGGTGTCGAGCCCGCCGATTCGCCGATCCTCACCGGCGGTGAGCCCGGACCGCACAAGATCCAGGGCATCGGCGCGAACTTCGTGCCCGACGTTCTCGATCGCGAGATCTACGACGAGATCATCGACGTCAAGTTCAACGACGCCATCGACGTCGCCCGCCGTCTGGGCACCGAGGAAGGCATCCTCGGCGGCATCTCGGCCGGTGCCAACGTGTGGGCTGCACTCGAGATCGCGAAGCGCCCGGAGAACGCCGGCAAGCTGATCGTCGTCGTCGTGCCCGACTTCGGCGAGCGCTACATCTCCACCCCGCTGTTCGAGCACATCCGGGACTGATTCCGTGCTCGGTATTCTCCGCACCGTTCGTGAAGATCTGCAGGCTGCGCGCGGACAGGACCCGGCCGCGCGCAGCAACGCGGAGAACGCAATCGTCTATTCCGGCCTGCACGCGATCTGGTCGCACCGGATCGCCCACAAGATGTGGGCTGTGCCTGCCCTGCGCGGCCCCGCTCGGGTTCTCGCGCAGTTCACCCGGTTTCTCACCGGCATCGAGATCCACCCGGGGGCGACGATCGGGCGACGCTTCTTCATCGATCACGGGATGGGCGTCGTCATCGGTGAGACGGCGGAGATCGGCGACGACGTCATGCTGTACCACGGCGTGACGCTCGGGGGTCGGGCGCTCGTCAAGCGCAAGCGCCACCCAACGCTGGGTAACCGCGTGACTGTCGGAGCCGGGGCGAAGATCCTCGGACCCGTCGTCATCGGGGACGACAGTGCGGTCGGCGCGAACGCCGTCGTCACGCACGACGTGCCGCCCGATTCCGTCGCGACCGGCATTCCGGCGACCGTGCGGTCGCGGCGGCAGCACGAGCCGCTCGTCGATCCGACGACGTTCATCGATCCCGCGATGTACATCTGACTGCTGCTTCGGTTTCCGCTGAAGCGAGAAGGGGGGCACCCGGTCTTCCGACCGAGTGCCACC
>NZ_JAXION010000020.1:0-46605 GCF_049311045.1 Rhodococcus sp. 7Tela_A2
ATACGTATTCGAGCCGAAGGTCGTCAGGATTGAGGACGAACGGCCTTACCGATAGGGACCTTCGGCGAAGGTGAACGGGTAACACGACGCGGGGGCCCGGGGGGGGGGGCCCCCCCCCGGGGGGCCCGATTGCTCGGGTTCGACTCTCAGGCCGCGCAGGCGTGCGTCCGCGAAAGCACCGCGGGTGACTGCACGACGACCCTGCGCAGGAAGTCGACGACGATCTGCGGCGACGGCGCCGCGCCCGGAGCGGCTACATCGCACAGGGTCCGATATGTCTCGACCGTCATGACGGGAACGACGCGGAAGTGCGTCGACATCGTGAAGGTGATGTCGAGGTCGCGGTCGGGGACCCGAAGCTTCAACTCCGGGCCGTGCGCGCCCACGAGTACGCAGACGTCGACCGTTGCTCCTGCTGCGAGGTATTCGAACGAGGCGGAATGCACGTGGTTGTGTGCCATTTGCCGGTAGAGCGGCCGCAGCCCACCGAGAACCAGCGGCGGCAGCGCGACCGTGCGGGATTGCTCGGCGCTGAACATGCGATCTCTCCTTCGGTAACCGGCTCACCGAACCAGCCGGTCTTTACTGTAAAAAACCCAATATTGGAACTATCCCAGAAAAGGCACGGGGGTGCAACCGTCGGCCCGCGCCGGCCGAACGCGCGTCGACGTCACGACACCTTCTTCTTGAGGTAGTCGTGCGTCGCGTCGAAACGAGAGAGCATGTACTCCCCGACCGTGATGGGCGGGTAGATCGGCTCCGCCCCCTGTTCCACGCACGTGGGGATCGCCTCGATCACCGCATGAAAATCCGGGGCCACGAAGTACGGCAGTGAATACCGGTCCTTCCCAACGGGGTTGAGCACCCGGTGGCGGGTCGACACGTATCGGTGATTGGTCCACCGCGCGATCATGTCGCCGAGGTTGACGATGAGCGCATCCGGTGGGGTGACGACATCGATCCATCCTCCCCCGCGCGCCGCGACCTGCAGCCCCCCGACATCGTCCTGTGCGAGCAGCGTCA
The DNA here is from genome assembly GCF_049311045.1 of Rhodococcus sp. 7Tela_A2. Taxonomy (NCBI): domain Bacteria; kingdom Bacillati; phylum Actinomycetota; class Actinomycetes; order Mycobacteriales; family Nocardiaceae; genus Rhodococcus; species Rhodococcus sp. 7Tela_A2. The sequence continues at coordinate 1,024 of NZ_JAXION010000020.1, forward strand.
GGGACCCGTAGTCGGTGTGGGCTCCCGCGCCGGGCGCGGTGTCCCCCTCCGGGACCGGTGGGTAGTGCAGCATGCGCAGGGAGGCGATGGGATCGGTGAACATGGGCTCGAACGCCTCGCGGGTCAGGCCGAGGGCGAGGGCGAGTCCGTGCATGAGGTGCGTGTTGATCTCGAGGCAGGCGTGCGCGTACTCGTCGGCGACGCTCTTGAATTCGGGCATGAGTGCGGCCGGCCACTGCGCCGGCCCGTGCAACGGTGTGCCCGCGACGACCTCCGGGTGGTCGGGGCCACGGTCGTAGGTGATGTCGAGCGCTTCCTTGGCATCGGCTCCGATCGCCGCGTCGAGAGTCTCGGCCTTCGGCGGGACGTATCCGCTGTGGCACGGCGACTTCGCGATAGAGATCTCCATCTTCTCCTCGAACGGCAACGAGAAGAACCGGCGCGCCTGCTCCATCGTCTCGGCGCGGAGTCCCGGCTCGAGGCCGTGTCCTGTCACGACGAAGAACCCGAGGTCGGTGCACGCGGCGTCGAGCGCGCGAACGACCGTGTGCGGGTCGCTTCCGTCACGTAGCGGCCGGAGGTCGATGACGGGCAGTGCGTCCATGGGTGCTCCTGGAAAGAGGGTCGGCAAGTGATCGCTATCAGTTAATTCCTGCGATGCTGCCGTGCCGTCTCGTTCCGGTGAGGTGCGTGTTACGACGGTTCCCGCGGCGCGCCCACGCACAGCACCACCCGCGCGCGTTCCACTCCCCGGTGCTCCCACTGCATTTCGGTGCCGGCGACGGCGAACAGGCAGTCCCCTTCTTCGAGGACGACGGATTCACGGTCCCGCATTCGCACTTCGAGGCAACCATCGGTGATCACGACTACGAGGTCGTCCGGGCGGCGAAACCACCCGCTGACATCGTCCTCGGGGGCGATGACGTACTGGTACACCTCGCCGATCGCTCCGTTGCCCTGTGCCATCCACGTCGTCGGGGTGGTCGGGGCCCCGGTCACAACCTGCGCGACGCGCCGTTCCGCCCGCACCACCAGCACGTCTCCTTCCGGTGCCGCGTCGAGAAAGTGCGACGGCGAGCACTCCAACGCATCTGCGATCTTGTACAGCGTCGCCAGCGACGGCACGTTGAGTCCTCGCTCGACCTGACTCAGGAACGCCTGGCTGATCCCGGCGCGCGTCGCCAGCGTCCGAGCGCTGAGTCCCGCCTGTCTGCGGGCAATGCGAACAGCCCGTCCGACCCGGGCAACCCGATCGTGTTCCTCCGGTATCACATCTCCCCCTCCACGTCGCAGGTTCCGCACAAACGAAACCGAACCCCGAACCCCGAAACACAAACGTCACGGATCGGACATGGTCTCTCAACCCGGACCCTGGATCGTCTCGCCTTAACAAATAGCGAATTACTCGGAAGGTCACACCGAATGGTGACACCAGCTTCAACATCCCGCATCACGACCGCACCGGCGGCCGAACTCTCCGGCGCCGACGACGGCGTCGTGATGCAGGGCATCGCGCGGTCGTTCGGAGACAACATCGTCCTCCGCGACGTCTCGCTGCACATTCGGCCCGGTGAGGTCTACGCACTCCTCGGCGAGAACGGTGCCGGCAAGTCCACGCTGATGCGGATCCTCACCGGCCTGCTGCCTCCGGATGCGGGCACCATCACCGTCGACGACCTCACGCTCGACGCCGGAGGCAGCGACCGAATCGCTATGGTGCACCAGCATTTCATGCTGGTCCCGTCGATGACGGTTGCCGAGAACTTCCTCCTGGGGCGCTCGCGGGGAGTTGTCGGCCGAGGACGGCTGCGCCGCACGTGTGACGAGATCTCGGCGCTGGCAGCCGAAACCGGGCTTGCCTGCGACCCGTCGGCACGCGTCGACACTCTGTCGGTGGGCGAGCAACAGCGCGTCGAGATCCTGCGCGCCCTGCACCTCGGCGCCCGCTATCTCCTGCTCGACGAACCGACCGCGAATCTCGCTCCCGCGGAGGTACATTCACTGCTGGCACAGATTCGCGATCTGGCGGTCGAGCGGGGTGTCGGAATCGTGCTCATCACGCATCACCTCGAAGAAGTGCTCGAAGCGGCAGACCGGGTGGGTGTGCTCCGCGGCGGACGGCTGGTCGCGGAGAAACCGGTCGCAGAGGTCACCACCGCCGAACTCGCCCGCGACATGGTCGGACGCGACGTCGGTCTCGGCATTCGCCGCGCCGCTGCGGAACCGTCCGGAGGACGCATGCTCGAACTCGTCGGGGTCTCGGTGCCCGGAAAGCTGGACGAGGTGACCCTGCGGGTCGGGGCCGGGCAACTCGTCGCGGTGGCCGGTGTCGAGGGCAACGGGCAGTCCTCGCTCGAGGACGTCCTCTCCGGCCTCGCTGCCGATGCGTCCGGTGCGGTGCGCATCGCCGACCGGGAGGTCGACATCTCGAGTCCGCGCTTTCTCCGCGATGCCGGGGTCGGCATCGTTCCCTCCGACCGCTACACCCGCGGCCTGGTGAAATCGCTCGGCATCGACACGAATCTCGCGGTCGACAGTTACACCACCCCTCCCCTCGCGCGGCGCGGGGGCCGACTGTCCCGCAGCGCCATCCGTGAACGCGCCGAACGCATCATCGCTGCCCTGTCGGTGAAGGCCTCGAGCCCCCGCACGCTCGCGGGCACGCTCTCCGGCGGCCACGCCCAGCGTGTGGTGCTCGGCCGGGTTCTCGACGGCGCTCCCGCCGTGCTGGTCGTGGCCCAGCCGACACGCGGTCTCGACGTCGGCGCAACGGAATTCGTGTGGGACACCCTCGTCGAACACCGGGCGCGTGGTGCCGCGATCCTGCTGATCTCCTCCGACCTCGACGAGATCTGCAGTCTCGCAGACCGTGTCGTCGTCCTGTATCGCGGCCGCATCGTCGCGGAATTCGACGAGGGCCCGTTCGACCGCGAGGCTCTCGGTTCCGCGATGGGCGGATTCCAGGAAGTGGCGGCATGAGCACCGGCATGCTGAGTCCGCCGGTGGCGGCACCGCCCCCGGACCCGGCGACACGCTCGCGACTGCGCAGCCTCCTGACCACGGTGGGGATCCCCTTCCTGGCAGTGGCCGTGGGACTCGCCGTCGGTGCGGTGCTCATCGTTCTCGCCGGCGGCAACCCCGGTGAGGCCTACGCCACGATGCTGAACGCCGCACTCGGCGGCGACACCCAACTCGGACGCTTGCTCACCGGCATGACACCGCTGGTGCTCATAGGCCTCGGCTACGCGATCGCCTACCGCACCGGGTTCATCACGATCGGCGCCCAGGGCCATTACGACGTGGGAGCCATCACCGCTGCCGCAGTGGTTCTCAGCCTTCCGCTCGGCACCTCCTGGGTTGCGATCCCCGTCGTCGCCGTGACCGCCGCCGTTGCCGGCGCCTGCGTCGGCGGTATCGCCGGCGTCCTGAAGGCGCGACTGGGCGTGAACGAGATCATCTCCTCGCTCATGCTCAACTACCTCGTCTTCTATGCTCTGGCCTGGACTGTCCGCAAACCTCTCGCCAACCCCAACGGCTTCACTCCCGAGTCCGAACGCATCCCGGACTGGGCGGCCCTGGCGACCATTCCGGGCACGCGGATCCACATCGGCGTGTTCGTCGCTGTCGCAGCGGTCCCGCTGGTCTGGTGGCTGATGCGCTCGACCCGGTTCGGATTCTCGTCTCAGATCGTCGGTGAGAGCCCCAGCGTGGCTGCGGCAAACGGCATCTCGGTTGCCCGGACCATCGTCACCTCGGCGCTGATCAGCGGTGCGCTCGGTGGTATCGCCGGAGCGATCATGTTGCTCGGCAGCGAGTTCCGCCTGTCGCTCGCCGTCTCCTCTGGCATCGGATTCACCGCGATCGTGGTGGCCCTGCTCGGACGGCGGAACCCGTTCGGCATCGTCCTTGCGGCGGCCCTGGTCTCGGGGCTGACCCTCGGTAGCCAGGCCGTGCAGCGCACCCAGGAGATCCCGGCCTCGATCGGCACCGTCGTGCAGGCCGTGATGATCCTGACGGTGCTGCTCGCCAATCGAATCGTGGAGCGTGCCCGATGAACTGGTCCGACGTCCTGGGCGCCGGAGCGCTCGTCCCCCTGCTCACGGCCGCGCTGCGCCTCGCGGTGCCCATCATCCTCGCTGCTGCGGGAGCCTGCCTGGCCGAACGTTCCGGCCTCATGAACCTGGGTATCGAAGGCCAGATGATGGTCGGTGCCGTCACGGCATTCGTGACCGTCTACTACACCGGAAACCCTCTGTTCGGGGCCGTCACCGGCGCTGTCGCCGGCCTCCTGACCGCTGCGATCGTCGGCTACCTGACGATCACGATGGCAGTCGACCAGATCATCACCGGAATCTCGGTGGTCATCCTCGGGACCGGACTCGCGTCGTTCCTCTACCTCCAGGTCTTCGGGATGACCGGCACACCCCCGCGCATTCAGGGCAGCACGCCCGTCGACCTGCCCGTGCTCTCGGACATTCCCGCGATCGGCCAGATCGTCTTCTCCCAGTCGCCCCTCGTCTACGCGGCACTGCTGCTGGTGGTGGCGCTGTGGTGGGTGCTCTCGCGCACCGCGTTCGGACTGTCCGTGCGCGCGGCGGGAGAGAGTCCCGAGGCTGCCGATTCGGTCGGCGTCTCGGTTCCCCGCACCCGCTGGATCACCCTTCTGATCTCCGGCGCAACAGCGGGCATGGCCGGCGCTCTCGTGATCGACGGACTCGGCTTCTTCCAGGACGGCATCACCGGCGGCCGAGGCTGGATCGCCCTCGGTGTGGTGATCCTGGCCAGGTGGAACCCGCTCGGCGCCATCGCCGGCGGCTTCATGTTCGGCCTCGTCGATGCCTTCCAGTTGCGCGTGCAAGCAGCGTCCGGTGGTCAAGCGACCTCGGTGCCGTACGAACTGTTCCAGGCGATGCCGTATGCGGTAACCCTCGTCGCCGTTGTCGTGACCACCGTGGGTTTCGCCCGCAACAACGCACCCAAGGCACTCGGCGTTCCCTTCGTTCCTGCCAGATAACTACCCCCCCCCCCGAGACAGGCTCGTGTACACGAGTCTCCGTTCCCCTAGGAGAAACACGTGAAGAAACTGGGTACCGCTGTTGCGGTGATCGCCGCGGCCGGAGTCGCCGTTTCCGGATGCTCGTCGAGTTCGGAGTCCGGAGCATCGTCGTCGTCCGACGGCGTCGTCAAAGCCGCCATCATCACCTCAGGCCCGGTCAACGACCTCGGGTGGAACCAGGGCATGGTGGAAGGCGCCGAGAAACTCGAAGCCGAGGGACTCATCGATCTGACCGTGGTGCAGCAGGATTCGGGCGCCACCTCCGAACAGATCGCCCAGATCGTGACCGACCTCGCCGAGGACGGCCACGACCTCGTCGTGGGACACTCGTTCAACTACGGCGAGCCGATCAAGGGTGTCATCGCGGACTACCCAGACGTGTTGTTCGCCTACGCCGGCGGGTTCGGTGACATCACTGCCAACCTCGCCGACTACAGCCAACCGTTCTACGAGGGCTCCTTCCTGTCGGGCATTCTCGCCGGTGACCTGACGAAGTCCGGAATTCTGGCCGGCACAGCCGGTTTCGAGATCCCGGTGTGCAAGGCGCAGATCGAGTCGTTCGCCGACGGTGCTCGCCTGAGCTACAAGGGACCGGGTGAAATCCAGCTCCGGCCGTCCTACATCGGCGGATGGTCCGACGCTGCGGCCCAGACCCTCGAGGCTGTCAACGCGCTCGTCGACCAGGGCGCCGATCAGTTCACCACGTGCGGCGTGGACGCGGCCACGATCGAAGGTGCCAAGCAGCGCGGCGTGGGTGTCGCCGGTTACGCGATGGACCAGACGCCGCTCGCCCCCGAGAACGTCGTGTCCTCGATCGTGTGGAATCTCGACGAGGTCCTCCGCGCGATGGTGGCAGACGTCGAGTCGGGCAACATCGATCCCGCCAAGTACTACGACGTGGACTTCGCGGAGGGCGGCGTCGACGTCGCGGTGAACCCTGCGTTCGCCGACAAGATCTCCCCCGAGGCGATGGCGCTCTTCGAGGAGTACCGGGAGAAGATCAAGTCCGGCGAGTTCGAGGTCGAATACAAGGGCGGAGCGTAACCCGATGACGGTGACCCTCGAGGCAGTGCGGGCGCTGCCCAAGATCGAACTGCACCGCCACCTCGAGGGCACCGTCCGCCCCGACACGGTGCACGCACTCGCCGCAGCCAACGGCACGCCGCTGCCCGTGGACGACATGCGCACGCTCTACACGTACCGCGACCTGCGGCACTTCCTGGACGTGTACGACACGGTATGCAGCACACTCGTCTCCGCCGCGGACTTCCACCGCATCGCGTACGAATCGGTGCTCGACGCAGCAGCGACGGGAATCGTCTACACCGAAATGTTCTTCACCCCGCACGTCCACCTCTCGCGTGGAGTGCCCGCGGCCCACGTGTGGGACGGGATCACCGCGGGGTTGCGAGACGGAATCGCCGACACCGGAATCGGCGTCCGGATGATCATGGACTGCACCAAGTTTCTCGGCCCCGCACTCGCGCAGATCGAACTCGATCTGTTCACCTCACTGCCCGATCCCGACGGATTCCTCGTCGGGATCGGCGGTGACGGTATCGAAGCCGGCGTCGATGACGCCGCGTTGGCTCCGGTATTCGCCGAGGCCGCGCGGCGCGGGTTGCGCCGGACCTACCACGCCGGAGAGTTCAGCGCCCGAAGTGTCGCCGACGCGGTCCGGGTCCTCGGCTGCGAACGCGTCGATCACGGTCCGCTCGTGGTCGAGGATCCTGCGCTGGCTGCAGAGGCAGCGGACCGCGGCATCGTCTTCACGCTGTGCCCGAGTTCGGACGTCCTGATATCCCAGGTCTACCCGTCGGTGCGTGACCACTCCCTCCCGCGCATGCTCGAGGCCGGGCTGCACGTCACCGTCAACAGCGACGACCCCGCGATGCTGGGCCGCGATATCAGCGACGAGTACGTCACGGTCGTCGAAGAAGGACTGGTGACGCCGGAACAGTTGTGCGACATCGCGATCGGCTCCGTCGACGCCTGCTGGCTACCGGACGACGACAAGGCCGCGCTCCGCGCACGACTCGGTGCCGCCTGGGGCACCGCGTTCTAGCCGACCCCGTCGGGGCGTGGCCGTGCGCCGTTCAGGAACAACTCCGTGATCCGGCGTGCAACGGCAGCTCCGCCGGACTCCGTCGCGCGTGCGAGGTGAAGGAAGGCGTTCATCAAGAACTCGGGTTCCCCGGTGAGTTCGTTCCTGTCGACGGCGTCGGCAAACAGGGCGACCACCGGGTCGAGGACTTTGCGGACATAGAGTCCGGAAATCTCCTCGCGGGTCGTCTCGCCCACCTGGTCGAGGGCGTCGTAGATCCGTTGCTCGAACGTGATCGTGGACCGGTGGTGCTCGGAGGAGACAACGGCGAGCGCGGTCAGACGATCGTCCAACGGTCCGTCGCTTCCGAGCGCCTCCAGGATGTGCACGTGGAGACCTTCGATGAACTCTTGCGCCACTGCCCGGTAGAGGTCTTCCTTCCCACCGGGAAAGTGGTGGTAGATCGAGGGTTTGCGGATCCCGACGTCGTCGGCCACCCCCACGAGCGAGATGCCGGAGTAACCGGTCGCGGCGAGTTGGTCGGCGAACGCCCTCATGATCTGCGTCCGGGTATCGGTTCCGTCGATCATCGGTTCCTCCGGGCATGGTTCGACGACAGGACACAGGCAAGTGCACCCGCTACCAGGAGCGTAACGAGCACGGCGGTCGCGAGGGGCGCCGCCTCGAGGGCGGCTCCGCTTTCCAGATGGCGCGCGGTCTCCACGAGGTAGGTGATCGGGTCGATGGTGGCGACCGCACGCATCCACCCGGAAAGCTGTTCGACGGGAGCGAAGAATCCCGTGAAGAACGACATGCCGAACACTACGAGGGTGACCAGGTTGATGCTCGATGTCGAGGCTCCGCGCACGGCGAGTGCCACCGTGAACAATGCCACCGCGAGGCCGAGAACGAGCATGAGACCGAGCATGGCAACCACTCCCGGCAGCGCCCCCGGGCGGTAACCGACCAGTACGGCGCCTGCGACGGTCACGACCTGCTGGAATGCGACAACGATGAGGGTCGCGACGAGTGTCCCCGCGAGAAAAGGCGCGGACGTTCCGTGCGCCATGCGGAGCCGGTCGAGATATCCGCTCGACACGTCCTGATGGACCAGGGTGCCCGCCGCTCCGGCACCGGTCGCGACTCCGGTGACGAGAATCAGTGGCAGGAGAAAGGCGATGAAGCTACCGCCGGGCAGATAGGTCTCTCCGACGGTGCTCAACTGACCGGTGTAGACGAGCAGGAAGAACAGCGATTGTGCAAGGGGGCTGACCAACAACGCCGGGGAACGCAGCAGCGTCCGGAGCGAGCGGATCGTCGCTGCCGTGACGACCGTGATCGGGATGGCGGCCGGGGTGTGAACGGGAGATGTTGCAGTGGAGATCATTCGTGTCCTTCGAGCAGAGAAGCCGACGTGTCAGCGAGATGCGAGTGCAACGAACACATCGTCGAGAGATGGTTCCGACAGCCTGATTTCACGTACCGCTCCCGCCATGGCACCGATGTCTTCCAGGGCGGTCTCGAGCACGTTCGAATCCTCCGGCAAAGCGAGGCGAACGAGGTCTTCCGCTCGAGGCTCCGCCTGAAATGCCGTACGAGACTTAGTGATCAGGTGCTGCGCGGCGGCCCGGTTCGCCAATCCGAGAGTGAGAGTGCGCTCACCGACCCGTCGTTTGAGAGTGTCGGGCGTGTCGTGCGCGACGACACGGCCCTCCCGGAGCACCACGATGTCCGTGGCGAGGACCTCCGCTTCGTGCAGGTCCTGCGTCGAGATCAGAAGAGTGCGGTTCGGGTCGCTGTCGTTCAGTCGCGTCAACTCGTTCCAGAAATCCAGACGGGCGAGTGGGTCCAGTCCGGTTGTCGGTTCGTCGAGAACGATGACGGGCGGTTCGCCTATCAGCGCGACCGCCAGATCGACCTTGCGCCGGGTGCCGCCCGACAGCTGCGCGATTCGTTTGCGGCTGTGTTCTCCGAGGCCGAACAGTTCGACGAGTTCGCGCGCGCGTTCGCGTGCGCCTCGCCGGCCCATTCCGAGCGCGAAGCCCTGGAACTCGAAGATCTCCGTCGGGGTGGCAAGGGGATCGAGCGCATTCGACTGGGGTGTGAGTCCGATCGAACGTCGTGCGTCCCGCAGGTGTTCGCGGGAGTCGTGGCCTTCGATGCGAACACTTCCCGAGGTCGGGGTACGGATAGTCGCGATGATCTCCAGCAGGGTGGACTTTCCTGCGCCGTTGGGGCCGAGGACGATCGTGCGACTACCGCGGGCAACATCGACCGACACGTCGTCGAGGACGACGCGGTCACCGTAGGACTTGGTCAGGGCGTGGATTTCGATCGCGGGTGAAGTAGGCACGAAACCAGGCTACCTACCGGAAGGTAGGGCAGCAAACAAGCGGCCCCTGCAACCGAAACCGGGCAGTGCCGTCCTACCGCGACCCCACTGACACGGTTGCTGCAGGTAGCACGGCCGAACACCACTCCACGAGTGCCCGCGCAAGCTCGGTGCGCGCGGACAACTGGGGGGCATGGTCGGTGTCCAGGCTCACGACCGTCGCTCCCGGAACGAGCCGCTGCATCTCCCTCTGCGCGGCGAGTGGGACCGAACGGTCGCGTAGCGCCTCGATGTACAGCCTCGGCAGCGATCCGAATCGATCCGCCGTCCAGATGGGCGCCATGAGCCGCGCAGCCTCGAGTTGCGGACGCAGTCTGCGCGCCGCCTCCATCGCATCGACGGCGTCGGCCTCGTGAAAGAAGACTGCGGCAGCGGCTTCGGGCGGCACCACGGTTCCGCGACCGTCGGCCGTGACCTGCAACCACTTCGAAATCCCCACCGGCGGTTCGAGTCCCAGACCGTCGCACAACTGCCCGAAGTCGACGCCGGACGGCAGCATCATTCCCGCCACGTACGCGACTCCGGCGACACGGTCGGGCATCATCTCCGCGACCTGTGTCGCAACGATGCCACCACCGGAGTGCCCGACGACGAACACGGTGCCTTCGAGTCCGGCCACGTACTCGGCGACGTGTCCGGCAACGTCGTCGAGCGTGACATCGCGGTCGGCCCACCGGCCCACCCCGGGCAGCGACAACGCGTGCGGTGTATGCCCTGCCGCGGTCAGTGGTTCCGTCACCGTGTCCCAGACCCAGCTACCCGCCCACGCCCCGTGAACGAGGACGACATGGCTCACGATCGGTTCTCCCCCGCTGCGGCGAGCACCCGCGCCGCTTCCCGCTCTGCCGCGGTGTTCTTCGTGCCGTGCCGGGAGCCGGCAAGCTTCGCCTTGATGTGGTCCCGCACGACGACGGGTTCGTACGGATCGGGACCCGCATACTCCGGCAAGGTGGAGACGACCGCGTCGACGTTGCCGTCGTGGAAGTAGGCCACCGAACGACGACGCTGAATGCGACCGTCCACGACGGGAGGCTTGACCCGATGCAACGTGGACATCCAGTGATCGTCGGTGATGCGGGCGGTGAGGTCGCCGAGATTGACGAGCAGCGCTCCCGGCGACGGGGACACGTCGTGCCAGATGCCGTCGCTGCCCAGCACCTGCAAACCCGCAACCCGATCGGCCCACAGCACGGTGACGATCCCGAAGTCGGTGTGCTCCCCCATGCCCGTGAGGTCGCCGTCGAGGTTCACGGTGCCTTCGGGCAGGGCGTAGTTGTTCATCCGCAGCACGTCGATCGAGTGATCGGTCAGGTCGGCGAAGAAGTCCGGTGATTGGCCGAGCGCGTCGGCGAAGATGCGCGTGAGGGTGCGGGCGACCCGGCCGGCCTCGGCGTAGTACGCCTGCACCCGGTCTTCGAAGCCGGGCACGTCGGGCCAGAGGTTGAGTCCGTAGTCGTCTTCGGACAGGTCCAGGTCCGGGAAGGACCGGGCTTCGGTTCCGACGTTGTATGCCTCGAAGAAGTCGTTCATGCGACTCGCGGACTCGACACCGAGGCTCAGGCTGAGCGACTCGCTTTTCGGCGGGCTGTAGCCGCGGTTCGCTCCTTCGACCCGATACTCGCGCTTGACCTCCATCGAGAGACCGAAGAAGTCGTCGACGGCGGAGGTGAGTCCGGCGATCGCCGTCTCCGGAATGCCGTGGCCGAGGATCTGGATGAAGCCGACCCGCGAGCATGCATCGTCGACCGCTCGGGCGACGGCGGCACGCTCGTCGGCGCTGCCACCCCTCACATACGGGTCGATGTCGACGGCGGGAACCTCGAACGGCTCAGACGGTTGCGGGCTCACGTACCACTCCTACGGGTGAAGGAAGATCGGCCGAGGTCTCGGGGGCCGGCGTACCAGGGCCGGACGCGGCACGTGCCATGCGCCCGAGCCGCGTGTGGTTGAAGAGTAGGTTCAACGAGAAGGCGGTGATGGCAGCCAGGGTGATACCGCTGCCGAGCAGGATCTGCGCTGCGGACGGGAACCTGCTGAATAGTCCTTCGGATAGTTCGGGCAGCAGACCCACGCCGACCGCGACCGCGGCGATGGTGGAGTTGATGCGGTCGGACAGGTCCACCGACCGCAAGGTGTTGATGCCGACCAGGGCGACGGTCGCGAACAGGATCAGCCCGACACCGCCGACCACGGGCTTCGGCAGGCCCGCGACGACCGCACTCACCTTCGGCAGCGCGCCGAGAACCACCAGGATCGCTCCCGACGTCGCGGTCACGTAGCGGCTGTACACCCGTGTGGTGGCGACGGCACCGACGTTCTGGGTGAAGACGGTATCGACGAAGGCGTTGAAGATACCGCCGAGCACGGCAGATGCGCCGTCGCCGACGAGGCCGCGTGCGATGTCCCCCTTCGACACTCGTTTGCCGGTGATCTCGCTGACGGCGAGCATGCTCGCGGTGGACTCGGCGAACACGACCGCCATGACGATGCTCATCGCGACGACTGCGGTGATCGGGAATTCGGGCGCCCCGAAGTGGAACGGTGACGGCAGGCCCACCCAGGACGAGCCTGCGACGCCGCTGAGGTCGATCATTCCCAGCGGTACGGCGGCCGCTGTACCGACGACGAGCGCTATCAGCACACCGAGTTGGGCCCAGATGCCGCGGCCGAGACAGAGAAATCCGATGGCGACGGCCATGACCAGGACGGCGAGCAGAATGCCCGCGGGCGAACCGTACGACGGAGCAGAGGGATCGCTGCCGACGATCAGCCCACCGGCGACACCGATCAGTGAGATCCCGACGACAGTGAGCACGGCACCGGTCACGAGAGGCGGGAAGAACCGGATGATCGTGGCGAACGGCCAGGCCAGTGCGAGACCGATGATGCCGCCGACCAGCATGGAACCGTAGACCGCCTGAAGCCCGTATTCCTCGGCGATCAGGATCATCGGAGTGAGACCCGCAAAGGTGGCGCCACAGACGATCGGAAGCCGCACGCCGGCGAGTTTCCCCACCCCGAGGCTCTGCACGATGGTGATGAGACCGGCGATGAGTAGATCAGCGCTGATGAGCATCGCGATGGTGTCGCTGTCGAGTCCGACCGCCGCGCCGAACACGAGCGGGACGGTGATGCAACCGGTGTACATGATGAGGACGTGCTGGATACCGAAGGCAAGTTGCCGGAAGAACGGCAGTCTCGTGTCTACGGGGTGCGGTGAGGTCATCTGCTCGCTCCCAATTCGTATGCGGGGCTGTATACGCTGCCGGATACATCCTGGGGCCCGAAGTTTTCCGGCTCGAGTCCTCATGTTTCGCGTAGGTAAGGACAATCTCACCGCGGAAATACCGGCCCGACGCTCGGGCACGACGAACAGTGTCCGGCCGCGGAGAGTGTTCATCGACAGCTGAACCCGGAACGCACGGGCGGTCGTGGGAGCAGAATGACGCCATGGATCCGAAGCAGGACTCGGTCGTCCATCTGGCCGCCGCCCGCGCCACGCGCACGTCCCGGCGGCCCGAGCCGCGCGCCAAGGCGCCGCAACCTGCACTGCTCCGGCAGATCTACGGCGAGATCCTGCGTGACGAGCGCCGCGACCAGGATCGCAGCCTCGACGATGTCGCCCGTGCCGTCGGAATGTCGAAGCAGTACCTGTCGGAGGTCGAGCGCGGCCGCAAAGAAGCGTCATCGGAGATCCTTCGGTCGGTGTGTGACGCGCTGGAACTGCCGATAGAGCAGTTGCTCGGCCGTGGGATCCGCCGGATGACCGCACACCGCACGCTCCGGGCGCCCCGGAGCGGCGGCATCGAACTGTGCGCGGCGTGAGCTAGAAGCCGTCCCGCTCGAGCAGGACGTGATCGGCCAGCCCGTACGACACGGCCTCCTCGGGCGAGAAGATGCGGTCGCGGTCGGTGTCTCGGCGCAGTTGCTCCACGTCGCGTCCGGTATGCGCGGCAAGGATGTTCTCGGTCTGCGCCCGCACGCGCATCACTTCTGCGGCTTGCAGTGCGAGATCGGAGATGGTGCCCTGCCCTTGCGCCGACGGTTGGTGCAGCAGCACCCGGGAGTGGGCGAGCACGTGCCGTCGTCCCGGTGCACCGGCCGCGAGAAGCACCGCCGCCGCCGAAGCCGCCTGGCCCATGCAGTACGTGGCGACGCGTGCCCGCACGAACTTCATGGTGTCGTAGATCGCGAGCATCGCGGTCGACGATCCGCCCGGAGAATTGATGTAGAGGCCGATCTCGAGATCGGGGGTCTCGGCTTCGAGATGCAGCAGCTGTGCCATCACGACGTTGGCGACACCGTCGTCGATTTCGGTTCCCAGAAAGACGATTCGCTCGTTGAGGAGCCGGCTGAAGACATCGAACGAGCGTTCCCCCGCCGGCGTGCGTTCGATGACGCTGGGGATCGTGTAGGTGCTCATGACAGCCCGATCGGTCGGCCCGCGCCGAACGGCGCGAGTTCGGCGAACGACGCGGCGACGGCGTCGATGATCCCGTACTCACGTGCCTGATCCGGGGTGAACCAGCGGTCCCGGTCGCTGTCCCGCTCGATCTCCTCCACGGATCGGCCGGTGGCCTCCGCGAGAATCTGCTGCGACTGGCGCTTCATGTATTCGAGGTTCTCGGCCTGGATCTCGATATCGACGGCAGTGCCCGCAAATCCGGCCGACGGCTGGTGCATCATGATGCGGCTGTGCGCCAGTGCACTCCGTTTGCCCTTGGTTCCGGCAGCCAGCAGGACCTGGCCCATGCTGGCGGCGAAGCCCACGGCGACGGTTGCCACGTCGTTGGGCACGAGCATCATCGTGTCGTAGATCGCCAGCCCGGCGTGCACGGACCCGCCGGGTGAGTTGATGTGCAGGACGATGTCCCGGCGGTCGTCGGCGGAGGCAAGGAGGACCAGCTCCGAGCAGACACGCTCGGTCGTCTCGTCGTTCACTTCGCCGGTGATCTGCACGATGCGCTGACGGAGGAGCCTGTCGGCGAGCTGGTCGCGGTAGTTGGTCGGTGGGGGCGGTGGAATGGTCATGGATCCACCTTCGCCGGATCCGGCACCGCGGCAGCGCCTTTGTCCGCTCACGGCAGACGAGCACCGGGGCAACCCTATTCGAGAACGGTTCCGGCCTTTTCGGGAAGTGTGATCGCCGCACATGCCGCCACGACGAACGACGCCGCGAATACACCGAACACCAATGCGTTGCCGCCGGAGTCGAGCAACAGGGGCACGAGCAGCGGCGCGACGATCGATGCGAGTCGCCCGAATGCGGCCGCCGAACCTGTGCCCGAGCCGCGGACCGATGTCGGATACAGCTCCGGGCCGATCGCATACAGTGCGCCCCACGCACCGAGGTTGAAGAATGACAGCGCCATCCCTGCCGCGATGACGGTCCCCGGCGTCTCGGCGAGACCGAACATTGCCGCCGCCACTGCGGAACCGGCGAGGAAGGTCGCGAGGGTTGCGCGCCGTCCCCACACCTCGATCAGCCATGCGGCCACGGCGTAGCCGGGCAACTGCGCCAGCGTGATGATCAGTGTGTAGCCGAACGAGGTCACGAGGTCGAACCCTTGGGCGACCAGCAGGCTCGGCAACCAGATGAACGCACCGTAGTACGACAGATTGATGCCGAACCAGACGATCCACAGCGCGCCGGTGCGCGCGCGGAGGTTCGGAGCCCAGATCGAGACCCGGCCGGTATCCGCCGGCGCGGCGGGTTCGCCGCAGCCCGGCGGCGCCGAGACTTCTGGATCCCGGGTGGTGGTGGCGCGGCCGGCCGACTCTTCGTAGTCACGGACGATCGCTTCGGCTTCGTCGTATCGACCCTTGCTCTCGAGAAACCGCACCGATTCGGGCATCCCGAACCGGACGACGAGCGCATACGCTGCGGGCACGAGGCCGACAGCGAGCGCCCACCTCCACCCGTCGTCGTTCAGCGGCACGACGAAGTACCCGATCAGCGCCGCGAGAAGCCAGCCCACGGCCCAGAACGCTTCGAGAGCGACGACCACCCGGCCGCGGATCTTGCGGGGCGCGAATTCGCTGACGAGTGTGGAGGCGACCGGAAGTTCGGCGCCCAGCCCCAGACCCACGACGAACCGGAGGGCGATGAGCATCGCCACCGAGGTCGACAGCGCCGCCGCGCCGGTCGCGAGCCCGTACACGAGCAGAGTCGTAGCGAACACCTGACGACGGCCGATCCGGTCGGCGAGCAGTCCACCCACCGACGCACCGATGGCCATCCCGGCGAAGCCGATCGACCCGATCCAGGACAACTGCGTCGACGACAGATCCCACTGCACCGCGAGCGCGGCCATGACGAACGAGATCAGGCCGACATCCATCGCGTCGAGCGCCCAGCCGGTGCCGGAACCGGCGAGGAGACGGCCGTGCCTGCCGGTGAACGGCAAATCATCCAGGCGCTGCGTGCGTGTGGGCATAACCGCGAAAATTACACGGCACCGCGCCGGGCAGGCACGGTCGGGCACCTACGGGGTCTCATCCCCGCGCTGCGGCCTCGAGCGTCGGCACGTCGATCTTCCGCATCGTCAGCAACGCGTCGGTCACGCGTTGGGCCGCGGCCCGGTCTGAGGAGCCGAGCAGTTCGTCGAGCCGCTGCGGCACGACCTGCCAGGACAATCCGTACTTGTCCGAGAGCCAGCCACACTGCGACTCTTTTCCGCCGTCGGCGGTCAGGGCGGTCCAATAGTGGTCCACTTCGTCTTGGGAAGCACAGTCGATCTGGAAGGACACCCCCTCGTTGAAGGGGAACTGTGGGCCGCCGTTGAGCCCGTAGAACACCTGGCCGTCGAGGACGAACTCCACGGACATCACCGTGCCCTCGGGCACCGGAGCCCCTTCCCCGTAGTACGTGATCTCTCCGACCCGCGAGTTGGGGAACACCGTCGTATAGAACTGTGCGGCGTCCTCGGCATTCATGTCGAACCACAACCACGGCGTGATCTTGGGCATGGTGTTTCCTTCCCGGACGGTCTGTCTTCGGTGTCGACGGTGGTCCGCTGTGGCCACCATTCATGGAGTACGACCCGGAACGGCGACGGAAATCATCACCGGAGTCACAACAATGTTTCTTTCGTGATCATCAGGATGTGGATTCATGCATCCGGTGGGGTATGCCTGCTGCGTGCAGTTGCCCAAGAGTGCCTCCGAATCAGCCGGCTTCGCAGTGTGTACGCAGGGGAAACCCGGTGTGCCGGCAGCCGGACCGCTGTCCGCCGCCCGAGTGGGTCTCCGATGCTGACGGACAGCAACGGCACTGCATCCTTCGCGTCCGGGGGGATCTTCTTCAGGGGTGTCCGCGCCGATCCCGCCTACATCTCGGATCTCCGTCGTGCCGTGCGGCAATGGCTCGAGCAGCTCGATGTCGACGACGACCGCAAGCACGATGTCGTGCTGGCAAGCTACGAAGCCTTGGCCAACGCGGTGGAACACGCATACGACCCCGGTGACGCGTCCGCTTCCCTCGACTTCGAGGCGACATATCTGCCCCTCGATCATGTTCTCGAGGTCCGGGTTGCAGACCACGGTTGCTGGCACGACGCCGACGGGTCCCCCAGCTCGCGAGGCCACGGTCTTGCCTTGATACGCGGTCTTGCGACCGACGTGGTCATCACCCCGAGCCCGCAGGGCACGCACGTCACCATCCACTGGTCGCTGTAGCGCGGGTCTCGTCACCGCGACGTCCGGTCGGCCTCGGTGGGAAGTGTTTGCGCCCAGTCGAGCTCGGGTATATCGGCCGGTACTGCGCCACTGCCGACCCGCCGGCGGGCCCGATCCTACGAGGTGTCCATGTCCACCGATGCGCTCGTCATCCTGAAGAACGACCACAAGGAGATCCGGAAGTTGTTCCGCGATTTCCGTAGCGCCGGCGACAACGCGGTCAAGACCAAATCCGCGATCGTCGACAAGATCATCACAGCGTTGACGGTCCACACCTACATCGAGAACGAGGTGCTGTATCCGCGGGTTCGTGACCTCGTCCCCGACCTCGAGGACGACGTCCTCGAGTCGTACGAAGAACACCACGTCGCCGATGTGCTCATCTCCGAACTCGCTGCGATGTCGCCCGACGACGAACGTTTCGATGCCAAGACCACCGTGCTGATCGAGAACGTCGAGCACCACATCGAGGAAGAAGAGGACGAGTGGTTCCCGCAGGTACGCGAGAGCCTCGGCCGTAAGACGTTGCAGGAGATCGGGGCGGAACTTCTCGATTGCAAGGAGAAGGCGCCCACATCACCCGCGCAGCCGTCGGCACTGAAGAAGGCCGTGGACGCGGTCGCCTCCTAGAGCAGTCGTCTCCTGGCACGCGGCGCGCGGACCGTATCCCGTCCGGTCACGGCATCTGCATGTCCGACAACGACATCGGCATCATGAAGTCTGCGACGGGCTCGCGCACCCACCACGCTCCGGTCGCCCTGCGCTCCGTTCGAGTGGCGTAGCGGTACCGGAACAGCCGCGCCCGGACACGAACCGGCGGTTGATCAGGGAACGGGTTGTGCCGCAGCAGCTTCAGAGTATCCCGATCGTTTTCGAGTAGCTTGCGCACGAAGCGGGGAAACCAGACGGCGGCGTAGTCCCGCGAGATCGCGGCGAACCACATCAGCCAGTCGAGGCGGAGGTGGTACGGAGCGTATTGGCGGGGCCGCCGCCGCACATCCCCCGGTTTTCCCTTGAACTCGTACTCCCGCCATTCGGTAGCGGGCGTGTCCACCCGGTCCGCCGTCCCCTCCACGATCACCTCACGGCGGGTCCGGGTGATACTCCCGAAGGCCCCGTAGGCGTTGACGAAATGCCATTGATTGAACGATGCGTTCATCGCTTGCCGCTTCGACGCGAGGTTCCGGGCCGGGCGGTAACTGAGCACCACCGTCACCACCGTCAGGGCCACCACCGCCACCGTGAACGGGAGCGGGGTCGGCCGGTAATCCGTTTCCACGGGGATGAACCGGGCGTAGAACTCGTCCGGCAGTACGGAGAACGCCAGGACGATGGTGATCCAGTTGAGCCAGGCGAAGTTGCCGCTGGCCACCAGCCACAACTGGGTCAGGATCATCACCGCGGCCGCGATTCCGGCCACAGGCTGCGGGAGGAACAGCGCGAACGGAACCACCAGTTGCGTGACGTGATTTCCGGCCACCTCGACCTTGTGCACGGGCCGGGGCAGCAGATGGAACCAGCGGCTCAGCGGTCCGGGCATCGGCTGTGTCTCGTGGTGGTAGTACAGGCAGGTCAGGTCGCGCCAGCACGGATCGCCCCTCATCTTGATCAGCCCGGCCCCGAACTCCACCCGGAACAGCACCCAGCGCATGAGGATCAGCACGAGAAACGGCGGTGCGACGTCGGCGTTGCCGAGAAAGATCGCCAGGACACCCGCCTCGAGCAGCAACGACTCCCAGCCGAACGAATACCACGCCTGGCCGACGTTGACGATGGAGAGATAGAGCGCCCACATCACGAACCAGACGCCCATGCACACGACCAACGGCATCCGCTCGGTGAACCCCACGAGCGTGAGCGTCGCGAGAATCGCGCCGACCGTGGCGAGGGTCGCGAAGAGACGGTCGGAGTACCGGACGTGGAACAGACTCGGCGAACTCCTGAAACTGCGTGCGGCGAGGTAGGCGGGCACCGGAAGCAGTCCTCGCGAACCGATCAGCGCCCGGAACTGCAGAAGTGCGGCAAGGAACGCGACCAGGTACAGCGCGGCGAGCCCGCGGGTGACCAGAAGCCGCCCGATCGTGTAACCGTCCGCCGCCGCCCACTCCATCACGTCAGCCCGTGTCCGCTCCGCTGTCCCCGTCCACCTGTACGAGCATGGCACCGCCGGAGCCGGGCGGGACGACTACGCCGGGATTTCCCGACGTAGACCGCTCGCTCGCAGCACCTGCCGTGCCACGCCGGCGCGTACCGATTCCTCGGTACCGATGACCCGGACGTGGACGCGAGCCCGGGTGATCGCGGTATAGAGCAGTTCCCGGGTGAGGAGCGCGGACTTCGCTTCGGGCAACACCACCGACACCGTGCCGTACTGACTGCCCTGGCTGCGGTGAATCGTCATCGCATAGACCGTGTTCACGGCGGACAACTGGCTGGGGTGCAGCAGATAGGGCTCCTCCCCCCGCGCGAAAGCCGCGACGAGTTCGTCTCCGCGCCGGACGACCACGCCGGTGTCACCGTTGTAGATGCGCATGTCGTGGTCGTTCGCCGTGACGAGCAACGGCTGTCCGGGATACCAGCGTTCCGGATCGAGATAGCGTCCGGTGGCGGCCCCGATCCATTCGGTGGCCTGGCGCGCCCACCGTTTCACGCCCGCCGGGCCGTCGCGGTGCGCACACAGCAACCGATGGCTCTCGAACCGCTCGAGTGCTGCGGCGCCGTCGCCGCGCTCTGCTGCCGCCGTCACCTCCTCGGCCGACCGGACCACATCGGCCCGGAGTGCGGTGAGATCCGACGGGCTCACGAACGACACCTCGGGGCTGCCGCTCCCGAGGATCTGCATGACCTTGTCGCCGTCGCCCTGCCGGACCGCTGTCGCCAACTCTGCGATTGCGCCGCCGAAGCGTCGTCCCCGGCTCAGACGCACCACACCGCCGCGCAACCGTGCGTGTTCCCTGACGCTCAGCCCGCGCTCCGCCAGATCTCCGGGGGCGGCAAGATCGCGCGGGACGGCGAGGTCGTGCGGGACCGCACGCTCGAACACCGGGTTGAGCGTGCCGGTGATGGGCCGGCCGACCAGGTCGGCGAGCACCGCACCGGCATCGACGGACGCGAGCTGATCGGGATCGCCCACCAGCACCAGCCGCGTGTCGGGACGTACCGCTTCGAGCAGGCGGCACATCATCGTCAGCGACACCATCGACGTCTCGTCGACCACGATCACGTCGTACGGCAGGTGGTTGCCGCCGTGATAGCGGAAGCGGGTGCGGCCGCGTTGCCATCCGAGCATCCGGTGCAGGGTCATCGCCGTGAGGTCCGGAGGAAGTTTCAGCTCGGTTTCCTGCTCGCGCACCGATTCCTGCAGGCGGGCCGCGGCCTTTCCGGTGGGAGCGGCGAGGCCGATTCGCAGGTCGCGCCCGTGGAGTGTGGTGAGCAACGCGAGGATGCGTGCGACCGTGTGGGTCTTGCCTGTGCCCGGGCCACCCGCGATCACCGTCGTCAGATGGGTGGCCGCGAGCGCGGCGGCGATACGCTGCCGGTCGGGGGCAGGAGCGGGAAGCGACGGGTCCGCCTGGTCCCGGAACAGGTTCGTGAGAGCGGAACGGAGTTGCTCCTCGTCGACCTCGGGGAAGCGGCCTTCACGCTCGGCCAGGACCCGCCGGATCGTTTGCTCCTGCCGGAAGTAGCGGTCGAGGTACAGCAGCGGCCCGTCGGCGGTCTCGACCAGACGCAGTGGACGCAGTGCGCCCGGGCCGCCGCCCACGACGAGCGGGCTGCGGCGCAGGGCGGCGAGGACGTCCTCGTCTCGCGGCCACGGGAGGTCTTCGGGAGCGACCAGGGGGTTCCCGTTTTCGTCCTCCTCCACGGTGACATCACGCAGGCGGGTCAGGTCGAGGCATACGGAACCGGCACGCACCGCGCGGACCGCGAGTGCGGTAGCGAGATGCACGTCTGTGTCCGTTTCCCCGCCGAGGGTGGCGAGACGCACGGCGACGTGCACGTCCGCGGCAGCGAGGGCGCCCGCCTCGTTGAACGTCCGGAGGGCGCCTTTGCCGCGCTGGGCTATTCGCGCATCTGTCACGACACGGCCTTTCCGGCGAGCAGGTCCGACAGATCGGTGACGAGGGCGGCCGGAGGCTGCCAGTCGAAGACACCGCTGCCGGGTGGGCTTTCCGGGCCGGCCATCCCCCGGACGAACAGGTACTGCACCCCGCCGAGATGCACCTCGGGGTCGTATCCCGGCAGACGCCAGCGCAGGTATCGATGCAGTGCCACCGCGTACAGCAGGGCTTGCATCGGGTAGTGCGCACGGATCATCTCGGCGGCCATCGCCTCACGGGTGTAGTGCGCGGTGGTCAGTTCGTCGACCCGAGCGAGACGGTTGGTCTTGTAATCCACTATGACGAAACGGGATTCGGAGGTGCGCAATACCGCGTCGATACTGCCGGTGAGGTAGCCCCGCAGCGGCACCGGCTCGAGGTGTCGCACCGCATCGGCATACGGCAGCATCGGATCACCGGGGGCGAGGTGCCGGCGCATCAGGCTCGCCACGCCCTCGAGCGTGACCGTGATCGGCGCCGGGGTGTCACCGCCGGTCAACGGCAATTCGAAATCCAGTTCCGCGAGCCTGTCGGCGGGACGGAAGTCGGCGAGGGTCCGGCCGAGCGGGCCGAGCGGGGTGCGCAGCACCGGGAGCAACGCGCCG
Source organism: Rhodococcus sp. 7Tela_A2 (assembly GCF_049311045.1). Classification (NCBI taxonomy): domain Bacteria; kingdom Bacillati; phylum Actinomycetota; class Actinomycetes; order Mycobacteriales; family Nocardiaceae; genus Rhodococcus; species Rhodococcus sp. 7Tela_A2. Next base: position 22,898 of record NZ_JAXION010000020.1, read on the forward strand.
GCCAGTTCGTCGGCGTCGATCTGCGACAACCGTTGCGCGACGACCTCCCGGCAGCAGGCACGAAGTTCGGCTTCCAGGTCGGCAGCCGAGGTATCGACGACTTCGAGCACCGCGTGCACGAGGGTGCCGAACACCGTGCCGCCGGGGAGATGGTTCATCGGGGACGGAATACCCGCGGCCGTTGCCCCGGTGGCCGTGTCCGCGGCGACGAGCGGAGCCTCTTCCGGCTCGTCGTCCTTCTCCGGTTGTTCCACCTCGCTGCCCACGCCCGGCTCGTCGTGCGCCGCGGCGGTGAGCGCCGAATAGGATGTACGACGCCATGTTTCGTCGATCACCCGGTCGAACTTCGCCGCGGCGAGGCGGCCGTATTCTTCCCGGGGCGCCGACCAGGTGAGGTGGGGAATCGGGAACTGTCCCACGGGTTCGACGGCGATCAGTCCGCCCGCCGGGGCAGCCCACCTGTGGAACTCCTCCGCCATCGCTTCGTCGTGGGGCACTCGACCCTCCGCGGCCAACTCCGGTGAGCCCGGTTCGCGGGCGAACAGCAACCGGTGCAGCGGTGAGCGCGACGTGGGAGTCGACGGCGCCCAGGAGAGCGTGAGCTGACATTTCGCCCGGGTGACCGCGACATACAGCAGTCGCAGTTCTTCACCGGCCTCTTCCTCGTCGTGCGTGCGCTTGCGTTCCGCGTAGCCGGGACTGCCTTTGCCGCCCACGTCGAGGATGCGACGTCCGTTCTCGTGGAGCAGGAGTCTGTCGGGCTCGGGATTCTTCGCGGCGTCCCAGCCGTACGGAACGTAGACGACCGGGAACTCCAGGCCCTTGCTGCCGTGCACGGTCAGGATCTGCACGGCCGCGGCGTCGCTGTCGAGACGCCGGATGCGGTCGGCCGACCCGCCGTCGGGGTCGTTGATCCTGTCTTCGAGCCACCGCGTCAGTGCCGCGAGACCGAGTGATTGACCGGCCGCCGCATGTTCGAGCAACTGTGCGACGTGCCGTAGGTCGGTGAGCCGGCGTTCGCCCGACGGCTCCTCGAGCAGTCGCGCCTCGAGCGCACCGTACGCTCCGATGCGTTCGAATACCGCGGAGAAACCCGATCGGATGTACACCGCGGACAACTCGCGCAACAAGCCGCCGATTTCGGCGACCAGTTCGTCGCCGCGTTCGTCGACGTCGGACACGGTGCGCCCGAGCAGCGGGGTCAGTGCCGCGAGCCGGACGCGATCGGCCCGGTGCGGCTGCTCCAGCGCGTAGAGCACCCACAACCACTCCCTGGCCGCCGAGGTGGAGAACACACTCGCCCCCCCGGCCAGTACGCACGGCACGCCGGCGGCCACGAGTGCGTCGTGAACGAGGGACACCTGCTTGTGCTTGCGCAGCAACACCGCGATGTGAGCCGGCTCGACACGCTCCGGACCACGGCCGAGATCGACTGTGACGTCGTCGTTGTCGAGGATCTTGACGATATCTGCCGCGACATCCTGGGCGACACGCGCCCGGAGCCCGTCCAGGTTCCTGGGGAATCCCCAGTCGTTGAGGGGGCCCGCGCCGGCACGCGGCAGATGCCTCAGCCGTATCGGGGCGAGACCGGTCATCCGGGATCTGGGTTGTGCGGCATCGACGCGGTTCGCGACGATTCGCGGATCTCCCAGCGCCGCACCGCCGTACACGTACTCGCACGCTGCCACCAGGTCGGCGTCGCTGCGCCAGTTGGTGGTCAGCTCGCAATGCGCGTCCGACGAGGACACTGCGTCGAGGTAACTCAGTACTTCCGCGCCGCGGAAGGCATAGATCGCCTGCTTGGGGTCGCCCACGAGCACGAGCCGGCAGTGCCCGTGGAACGCCCGCCGCAGGATCTCCCATTGCTTGGGGTCGGTGTCCTGGAACTCGTCGATCAACACGACACCGAACCGGTCGCGCACACGGCGACACGCGTCCTCGCCGTGGTCGGGGTCGAGCAGAACGCGGTGCAGGAGAGCGAGTTGGTCGTCGAAGTCACGCAACCCCATACGCCGTTTACGGTGCTCGACCTCGCTCCGCACCTCGCGCGCGAAGTCCACCCGCTCGCCCGCGGGAGTGCCGTCGGCGCCCTCGGGAGCCAGTTCGGATTGGGGATCGAAGATCGCGGCGCGTGCTGCGGTCTTCGCCTCCGCAAAACGGATCGGTGCCTCGCTCCGCCCGTAGCGGCGCAGGTACAGATCGGTGACCACCTCGGCGGTGAGGTCGTCGACGTTCTCGACCACCGTGACGTCCGGCTCGCGTTCACCGGCGATACCCAGTTCACCGAGCATCCTCTGACAGAATCCGTGCGTGGTGGAGATGGTGCCCGCGTCGAAATCCGACAACGCCTGACGCAGTCGCGCGCGGCGGTCGTGGACGTCGTCGGCGGCGAGGTAGCGGATCAGCGGATCGGCGCTCCCCCGGGCCGTGTCCGGGTCCGCGAGAGCAGTCGCCACCTCCGCAAACCGGTTACGGGTACGTTCGCGCAGTTCCTGGGTTGCGGCACGGCTGAAGGTCACCAGCAGAAGCTGGGACAGGTCGACCACACCCTCGGCCACGAAACGCGTCGCGAGTCCGACGATGGCGTAGGTCTTGCCCGTACCGGCACTGGCTTCGAGGACGGTGGTGCCCTCGGGCAGGGGGGCGAGCAGATCGAAACTCGCGGTGGACACGCTCGATGTCGCCGACGACGATACGGACACGAGATTTCCTTCCGTCACGGCCTGGCCTGATTCTCCGACGCGAGCAACGGCTCCCACAACCGGCGCGCGAGGACACCGAAACGACTGGGATCGTCGAACCAGGAACGTTCGTCGTCGAGTGGCTTCGGGTCCGTGAGAGCACCGAGCGTCACTCCCGATCCGTGCAGGTAGCTCACGTGCCGATCCTGCCCGTCGCCGAATGCACCGCCGAAAGCCCGGCTCGCCGCGGTGATCGCCATCTCGACCGAGTCGCCCCGGTGCCGCCGCTCGGCGTATTCGGAAGACGCTCCGGTCACCATCGGCAACGGTGTCCGCAGTCCCCGGTCGCGCAGGTCTACGAGGCGCCTCAGTTGTTCCGCGGCGTCGGCGGGGGCGAGCAAGGTGGACCGCCACGCCGGCAGCCGCGAGCGGCTTCGCCCGGTGGTGACGGCCTGCCACTGCCCCGGCCGGCCGGACGCCGCAACGGCAAGCAACTGCACCCACGCGGTGAGTCGATGTTTGGGACCGAGCTTGGAGTACGTACTCCGGGCGACGACCGTGCCGTGCACACCGCCCACTGTGCCGGTGAATCTGCGCCCGTCCCCGAGATCGAAGACGACGTCGACGGTCTGTGCGCGTCCGGCATGGACCGGCGCACATGCCGCGACGAGGCCTTCGACCTCGTACGTCACGTCGTCGAGCACCTTCTCGCCGAGCGCATACGGGGGCAGCGTGCCGCGGCGCCACTCGGCCGCCCGGAAATCCGCGGCCGACATTCCCGCCAGCCGCGCTTCGAGCATGCGGTCGCCGAGGTTCCACTTTGCCAGCGGGTCGAGTTCGACATCGAGAGCATCCACGATGCCTTCGTCCAGCTCGGGGATTCGTACGCCGAGGCGTTGCCGCAGAAAGCCCTGGCTCGGGTGAACCAGGAAAGCGACGAGGTCGTCGAGGTCGACGTCCGTGAGCACCGGAGGAGCAAGCGTCTCCACCGCCAAACCGGACGGCGCTACAGGATCGCGCGAATGCCGTTGTGTTGCTCGGGCTCCCGCGAGTTCGGCAGCATCGAAACCGAACGGGGCGTCGGCCCGGAAGTTGCGGGGATCGAAAGGCTGCAACGGATGACGGCGCACGATCGCCTCGTCGTCGGCGGTCGTGCCGGCCATCGTCGTGATCACGTCGCGAATCTCCGTGAGCGGAATAGCCGGTGGCCGTGCGGCACCGGTTACTGCGTCCGCGCCGGTGTAGAACAAGAGAACCCGCTCGGTCGCGGACATCATGGCATCGAGAAGCAGCTGACGGTCCTCGCTGCGGGAATCCCGTTCTCCGACACAGGGGTTCTGTGCAAGAACATCGTCGCCGTCGATGTGCGCATTGCGAGGGAAGACGTCGTCGTCGAGCCCGAGCAGCACCACCACGCGATGAGGTACCGACCGCATCGGCACCATCGTGCACACCGTGAGTTCACCCGTGCGGAAATTGGCTCGGGTCGGGCGTCCTGCGAGGCGGCTCGCGAGCATGGCGCGCACATCGGCCAGCCGCAGTTCCGCGCCGCCCGCGTGCTCGACAGCGGCACCGATCTCACGGTGGGCCTGCGCGAGCTGCCATGCGTCGGCGGGCGCGGCATCGGTGAGCAGATCCAGCGCCTGCATGAGCGCGGCCGACCACTTCTCGGCCGGGTGCGGACCGCGGATCCCCAGCAGCGACACCGTGAGCCTGTCGATGTACTCGGCGAACCTGCCGGCCAGATCGATGTCGTTGCTGTCGACGTCGTCGAGGGGCAGTGCGAGAGAGAGCCATTCACCGCCGGACTCGTCGGCGGCGACGCCGAGGAGAATCCGGTCGAGGGCTGTCCCGAAGGTGTTCTGCGGGAAGTCGGCAAGACCGAACGGGCGGCGTTGCCACGTGCCGAGTCCCCAGCGTGCTCCGGTCTCGGCGGCCCATTCCTGGAGCCGTTCGAGATCGTCGTCGTCGAACCCGAACCGGCGCCGAACCGGGGCCGCGGCCGCGAGATCGAGCACTTCGCTGGCCGTGACGCGGGCGTCGGCGAGGCCGAGGAGGGTGTCGAGCACCGACAGGACCGGATTGGTCTGGCGCAGCCCACGATCGGCGAGTCGCACCCGCAGCGTGTGCCCCGGGTGCTCACCCACTCCCCGCCCGAACGCGGCGTGCACGAGAGGGGCATAGGTCTCGACGTCCGGGCACATCACGACCACATCGCGCGGCTCGAGAGTGGGATCGTCCTGGAACAGGTGCAGCAGACATTCACGAAGCACCTCGACCTGGCGGGTCGGTCCGTGACATGCGTGGATCATGACGGTGCCGTCCGCCTGCGCCGAACCCGGCTCCGGGGCGCGGTCCGCCCGGATGTCCGACTGCACTCGGCCGAGCAACGTGGCGGGCGGCTCGGGGGCCGCGTGGGTGATCTCGGTGGCCTCGAGGCCCGACAACCGCCTTTCGAACTCGCGCACGTCGCGTCCGAGCGCCGCGAGCAGCGGGTGACGGACACGCAGCGCGCTGTCGTCCTCGGCGCGACACAGCGGGGTCTTTCCGTCCGCGAGCGCAGTCCACATGGCAGGACTCGGGTGCGGAACCCACAGGTGGACGTCGCGGTGGGCACCGAGCGCCGAGACCACCGCGAGTTGCACCGCGTCGAGACGGGTGGGGCCGAACAGCGACACGCGGCCGGGCAGGCCGACGATCTCCGGTTCGGCACGCAACCGCGCGCACAGGGTGCCGAGTTGCTGGGACGGGCTGTCGGTGCCGATGCGGTCGCGCACGCGACGCCACAGTTCGGCCTGCCAGCGGAGGTGGTCGGCGAGCGGGGCGCCCGTTCCGTCGGTGTCCCGTCCGGCCGCCCACTCGGCGATCATGTCCGGACGTTGCAGTCCGTAACTGCGCAGGAGGTCGGCGAGATGTGCGGCGGTCGCATACCGGCGCCCCGCCCGATGGTCGTCGGCGCCGTGGCCGAGGTGCCGGGCCAGCGCGGCGCACCACGGCTCTCCGACCGAGTCGTCGATGACGTCGAGCACGGTCCACAACACTCGGGAGTGGAGCCAGGGGTCGTCTTCGGCGGTGGTGTCCGACGCGGCGGCGAGCACCTCCGCGACCAGCCGGGACGGGGACGGGAAATCGATGTTGGCGGCGACGCCGTCGCCGTGTGTTGCGCCCAGCACCGTGGACAGACGCTGTGTGAGCCAGCGTTCGATGCCACGAGCGGGCACGGCAACGATGTCGCGTGCGAACGGGTCGTCGAGCGGCGCCGTCAGCAACTCGCCGAGCGCGTCGGCAAGGATGTCGGTGCGTTCGGCACGGTGCAGCGTGAGCACGCGTGGGCCCCCTCGTGGTCGACTCGGTCGTCGCTACGGCTTACCACACGCGACGGACACCGCAACGATTGTGCAGGTCGGACGCGAGGACCGCCTGAGCGCACATACGAGACCCGAGGCGGGACCTGGCTCGCAGGACGGGGTGCAGTGTGGAAGAGGTCACTCGGGAAGGTCGAACAGCGGAATCTGGTCGCGCATCGTCAGGCGATCGATCTCCGCCCGGTATCTCTCGCCGAGTTCCTCGGCGACATGCGGCGGGCATCCCAGCTCGCTACCGATCTCTTCCCAGCTGTGACCGGCTTCGCGGCGCTCCCACGCGAAGCCGCCGTCCTCGTCCCACGGCGCCGACATGAACAGATACTGCACGTGCGCACGCCGGACCGCAGCGGAAATTCCGAACGAAAGTGTCGTGCATGTCCGGGGCCCGTGAACCGGGACCTCCCCGTCGTGCGGCGACGACGACGCGGGTCAGAGGCAGGCGACGAGGATTGCTGCGAGACCGCCGATCATGGCGGCGAATGCCATGCCCGCACCGAGGGATCCCATGAGGACACCTCCGGCGATACCCCCCAGCAGTACCAGGCACGCGAACAGTGCGGGGCCGGCCCAGGAGTGCTCGACGAACGCGGTCTCCGACAGGTCCGACGCGCTGCGACGCGTACCGGCGACACTCGGCTGCGCCCAAGAACCCGGACTATTGGGACTTTTCGGGCCTGCCAATGGGTTAGGGGGTACTACGGTCGTCATTCGCTGTCTCCAACTTTCGTCTCACTCGAGTGCCGAGCAGAACCCGGAGAGGCCTTGCGGCTCGATCTCGTAGATTCTCTGGCTCACCGACGTGCTGGGAGCTATGCCCCGGACGTCGCACCCCTAAACAACGCGCGCACGCCCCTGGCCCGGGAGACCGGACCGTGAAAGGAAATTTCTGCTGGGTCAAGAATACTCGATTGTGTCCTGCGTCACGCGATGTTCGGGATCCATCTCGTCGGGTAGCCGTTACAAGTGACATCGCTGGAGCCCATCGACCCCAAGTGCGAAGGAGCAACACACGATGACCCAGACCAACACCGCGGCGCTGCTCACCCAGCTCCGCACCTTGCACCAGCTCACCCACGCCGAAACCCAGGTGGCAGAGACCCGTGTCGCACAGGCCCGTACCGAAGCGGTGCGGCGGGAGCTGACCGAGAACGCTCAGAACTGCCGCGTCCGCGCCGTTGCGATCGAGGAAGCCATCCGCGAGCTCGGCGGGCTGCCCGACGTGATCGGCCCGGTCCTCGGCCGCGCGACCACCGCCGTCAAGACACTGACCGAACAGGCGCAGCCGTTCGACGAGGCACTGCTCGGTGACCTCGCTCTCGAACACCAGCTGCTCGACCGCGCCCGCTACGTCAAGGCGCTGGCGACGGCGGACGGCAACTCGTCGATCGTGTCGCTCGCGAACAAGCTCATCAAGGCTCACAGGGCGACTGTCGAGTGGCTGACCACCGTGATCGCCGAAGAGGCACTCGGTGGGCCCGCAGCCTTGCGGCGCACACCGCTCCAGGCGGCAGCCGGCGCGGCCGTGCGCTTGGTGAATACCCCGGTCAACTGGTCCACCCGCGGCCTCGACCGTGCCATCGACGCAGCCCGCTCGACCCGCCCGCGGATCGAGTCGATCCTGACACGCGGCGCACATGCCGGTGACGTCGCGGCCAAGACCCTCGGAGCCAGCCGCGATTCGGCTCTCGAGACTGCGGAACGGGTCAGCCGACGCGAGGGTGCGGACGGCACGGCGGAAGCCCTGCACCGGGTGCGCACCGCATCGGGTGTCCTCGCCGCGGACGAGTTGCCGATCGAGGATTACGACAAGCTCAACGTCAGCAGCGCCGTCGCAGCGGTGAAGGAACTCACCGAAGCGTCCGACATCCGCGCAATCGTTGCGTACGAGGAAGCACACAAGAATCGTCACGGCGTCGTATCCGCCGCCCAGACGCGCCTCGCGGCCATCGCCCAAGAGGTGCTCAGCTAGCCCGCACCAGGGCGCACACCCGAGCGAGTCGCCGGGGGCGGGGGGGCCGGGCCCGGGGGGTTGCGGTGGGGGGGGTGCGCGGGGGCCCCCCCCCCCCCCCCGCGGGCCCCCCCCCCGGCCCGGCGCGGGCGCGGCGGGGCGGGGGCGGGCCGATTTCCGTTCGTGCAGTACCTCGTGTCCACCGCACCCCGAATGGGTACGCGGCAGGACGAGGAATCAACCGGAGAGGACCATCATGACCAAGTTGCTTTTCGCGGTCTCCGCGGCCGACCACTGGACGCTGAGCGACGGCACGCAGCATCCCACAGGGTTCTGGGCCGAAGAGCTGGTCGAGCCGTACAACGTGTTCGACCAGGCAGGTTACGACATCACGGTCGCCACGCCGGGCGGACGTACGCCGGTCGTCGACCAGGCCAGTCTCGAGCCCGATGCGGCGGGCGGCGAGGACCGCGCCGCGGAGCTGAAAAAGGCATTGGAGGAGCTTCAGCCGACGCTGGCCGGCGCCGCAGTCCTCGAGGACGTCGACGCCGCCGACTACGACCTGCTGTTCGTCCCCGGCGGTCACGGACCCATGCAGGACCTCGCCGTCGACGAGCGGTTCGGTGAACTCGTACGTCACTTCACGGAATCGGGGAAGGTCGTCGCGATGGTGTGCCACGCCCCCGCCGCACTCTTGCCCGCGTTCGCCTCCGGTGGCCGCTGGTTGTTCGAGGGCTACAAGCTGACCGGGTTCACCAACATCGAGGAAGTACAGGCCGGACTGGCCGGCAAGGCACCGTGGCTTCTGCAGGACCGGCTTCAGGAAGCCGGCGCCCTGTTCTCCTCGGGAGACGCATGGCAGCCGCACCTGGTGGTCGACCGCACGTTGTACACGGGCCAGAACCCGGCCTCGTCGCGGCCGCTCGCAGAACGTGTGGTGAGCGACCTCGCTGCACGGTGAGCGCTGCGCCGTTCGGGCGGTGACCGCTCAGGCGGTCACCTTCCGGGCGAAGGCGATCGTGCGCGCGAGCGCGTCCCGAGCGTCGGGGGTGGAGAGGTCGAACTGGTACTCGTGTTCCAATTCCGGCTCGTGGCCGTCCGGGTAGAACAGCGAATCCACCTCGACGCCGAGGCCGGTCAGCCTCTCCGCGAACGGCCGGGACTGCGTCGCGGTGAGCGGGTCGCCATTGCCGCCGGTGATGTAGGTGGGTGGGAAGTTCGCGGTGACGAGATCGAGAGTCGACATCTGCCGCGCGGCCTCCGACTCCGCGAACTTTCGTTCCCCGAGGTAGGCCCACATCGCTTGCTCGACGCCACAGCGGATCAGGTCACTGCCGCCGCCCAGGGCAGCCACGTTGTAGATTCCGCAATTGAGAACCACCCCCCTGACCTGGCCGGACGCGAAGTGGGGACTGATACCGAGCCTGGCGGCATAGGACGGGTCCGTCACAGCCAGGGCGAGCTGGGCCGTCAGCTGAGCGCCGGCCGAATCTCCCGCCAGAACGATGCGCTCGGTGTCGATGTGGAGTTCTTCGGCGTGGTCGAGCAGGTAGCGTTGCGCGTCCGCCAGCTGTTCGACCGCAGCGGGATAACGGTGTCGCGGCGCGAGTGAATAGCCGACGGAGACGACGGTGAACCCGGCGTCCGCCAGGCGCCGGTAGTAGCCGGCGTAGTCGGCGCGGCTACCGGCGATCCAGGCTCCGCCGTGCACCCACACGATCGTCGGGAGCGCCGAGGTTGCCCCGGTGGGACTGTAGACATCAAGGCAGGCGTCCACGTCCCCGTCCCGATACCGGAGACCGCCGACGAACTGCGTCTCGGGGGCTCCCTCGTCGAGTTTCGCCGTGAGCCGCTTCGCGTCGCGCTCGAACACGGCCCGGACCACGAATGCGCCGGGAACCGGCGTCAGGGCCAGCGCGGAGTAACCCCGGGCGACCGCGTCGGCGATAGCCCCGACCATCCGTGGTCCGGCGCCGCGACGCGGAGTAGGGGCCGTATCTGTTTTTGCTTGCGACACCCGTGGCTCCTACTCGTCGTTACCGTGGAAACCCGCACCGTCCGGGACCCCACCGATCATGCCAAACAATGCGGCGGCGTCCCGGAACACGGCTGTCGGCGAGGCTGCACGCCACCGTCAGTGAAAAAGCCTGTCCACGAAGGCGTGGAGATTCTCGCGAACGCGCGCGATCTTTTCTTCGGGGCCGAGATCCTCGCGGTACCGGCTTCCGAGTGCGGGCTTCTTCTTGCCCCGCGCATACAGCGAACATGCCAGGTCGATGCACATGTAGGTGCCGAGGGTGTTGCCTGCGCGACCCGCGTCACCGACCTTCCCGGCACTCATCAAGGCGATCCCGCCTCGCGTGTGGGTGGTCAGGCACACCGTGCACATCTGCGACTTACCGGAACCGTTCGGTTCGAATCGCATCGCGATCCCGACGAGACCGGTCTCGCGGGGTACGACGATGTATCCGCGGCCTGGATACGCGGGGTCGGTCCATCCCAGGAAATCCAGATCCTCCCAGGGCCGGTCGGCGAGGTCGCGGGGCGCCGGCAGCCGCTTGGCCTCCCCTTTGGAGCAGTTGACGAACGAGGCTCTGATGTCCCGCTCGGTGATCGCGTCCATGCGGTGTCTCCTCAATCGTTTGCACGGCTAACCGAAGGGACGGTACGCGCGGAGGCCGAGCGGGGACAAACGTTTTTCGGTCCTCAGGCTGCCGGAACGGCGGAGGCGGCCACAGGAGCGTCCACCCGGGTGCGACGCATGCCGATCACGTACAGCGCAAGTCCGACGACGATCCATGCCGCGAGAGTGCACGCCGCCACGAGCCCGCCCGTTCCCTGGAAGTAGGCCGCGGAGCGCACGAGGGTCCCGGCTGCGCCGGGGGGAAGGATCTGGCCGAACGTGCCGAGCCCGCTCGGGAGCCATGCAGAGGTCGTGGAGATTCCGGCGAGGGGATTTCCGAGGAACATCATCGCCATCGCACCGATGGTGAAACCTTTGGCCCCGAACAGTTTCTGGAGCCCGGCCAGCGGGAACGCCAGTGCCGCAATCCCCATGGCGATAGAACCTGCCACTGCCCCGAATCCCGTGTCCACGCTGCCGAACGCGTAGGTGAGAACGGCGGCGACGATGGTCCCACCGACGGCGGCGAAGGTGAACAGCCCCGCCAGATACCAGCCGTTGCTGCGCGGGAGAATTTTGCGGAACGCGACGACCGGGACGATGCCGCCGAACACGAGAGGGAAGGCCAGTCCGCCGATTCCGACACCGGTGGGGTCCGACGCAGGCAGCGGGACCACGTCCTCCACCGTGACCGGCGAGGCCGTCACCTGGCCGACAGCGTTGGCCGTACCGGCGAGTGTGCCGGAGATCGTGGCCGAACCGGCACTGGCAACCAGCGCGTGCACACCCGACTCTTCGACGACGAACCCTCCGACGATCTCTCGGTCGAGGATGGCGTCGCGCAGATCCTGTTCCGAGTCGTACCGCTGGGGTGTGTAGGCGTCGGGAGCGGCGGTCACGAGGGCCTGCTCGAAGTCGTCGACGACCCCCGACGTCCCGGCCAGGCCCACGCTCAGGTCGTGCGCCCCGCTCTTCAGCGACGGCATGATGAAGACCATCAGCAGGAGAACAAGGATCACGCCGAGGCCGGCGGTCATACCCAGCAGCATGAACGCCGAGTGAGGTGTGCGCTTGTTCACGACGGTGGACGGGTCCGCGTCACGAGCGGGCGTATCGGCGGTGAGGTGGGACATCGACTCTTCTTTCACAACGAACCCGGCTATAACCGGATGACATTCCTCCGATTATAGCGGAAGATAACCCTCCGGTTGGAGATCTGGTGTCAAATGGAACACGACCCGTCCCTCGTGCAGCCATCACCGGCACCCGACGAAAGAGAACTCATGCGTTCCGATGCCGCCAAGCGTCGCCAGGCGATAATCCGGGAAGCACGGCGCCTGTTCGCGGCAGAAGGAAGCGACGTCGCGCTCGAGCACATCGCCGAGGCCGCGGGAGTGGGGATCGCCACTCTGTACCGCAACTTCGACTCGCGGGCCGCACTGGCCGACGAGGTCTCGCTGTCCATCCTCGGCGAGATCCAGGACGCCGCCGACGAGGCACTCGATCTGATCGGCAGCGCTCCGGACACCACATGGGTCGACTTCGTCCACCGGCTCGTGGATTTGGATCTGGGTGCCCTCGCCGCGGCACTGGCCGATTTCGTCGCAGACGAGATCTCCGGGCCCGTCCGGGATTCACAGGCGCGAACGCTCGCCGGGGTCGAGAAGCTGCTCGCCGCCGCGCGATCCGAAGGACTCGTCCGTCCGGATCTCGGCGCACTCGAACTCGTCCTCGCGATCGGTATGATCACCCGCCCCCAGCCCGACGCGATTCGCCAGGCGACGCCCGGCCTTGTGCCGCAACTCGTTTCGATATTTCTGGCGGGGATGCGGCCGTGACACACACCGCGTGAGAGATCTCACCCGCCACGACACGTCGGACAAGTGGGACAATAGAAGAGTCGGCTCGCGGGCTCCGGCACGTCCATCCGTATGGGTGCGGCGCCCCGTGTCTGCGTCACTGCGTTCCCCCGCAGATGGCACGACAATCGTCTCGGTGCCGCGATAACGCCCACCGGACGGTCGATTCCGACACCCGCGTGCACAAGAAAGCAGTCCCCATGCAGTTCTCGACCGGTCAAATCGTTGTCCATCCCCACCACGGCCCAGCAACCGTCACCGAGATCTTCGACCGGACGATCAAGACCACTCGGCTGTCCTATCTCCGGCTCGCCATCCACCGGTCCGATCTCACGATCGACGTACCCGTCGCCAAGGCGGAGGAACTCGGGCTCCGGGAAATCTACGACACGACGGAACTCAAAGATCTCTTCGAGGTTCTCCACGCACCCACACCCCCCGAAGACAACGGCTGGTCGCGCAGGTTCAAAGACCACCAGGACAAGCTGAGGCTCGGCGACCTCCTCGTCACCGCAGGCGTCGTCCGGGACCTGACTCGCCGTGAGCACCGGTGTGGCCTCTCATTGGGTGAGACGAAGATGCTCCGGTCCGCACGCAACGGCGTGCTCACCGAGCTCTGCCTGGCGCTGTCCATTCCGGACGAACAGGCCGAGACGCTGCTGGACTCCGCCATCCTCGCGCCCCGGCCTGCCCTGGAACAGCAAGCTCTCGCTGCCGCCGGCTGAACAGGCGGACAACCCTTACGCGTCCTGCGCGCGCCCTCCCGACCGCCGTCCGTTCATACTCGGCTCTCCGACGGTTCGTCGCCGGCGCTCCCGGGCAGCGCGAGTCCCGGCATCAGCTGCTGCAGCGTCGCCTCCCAGTGGCGAGCCCGGTCCGGGAAACACGCCGTGAGCACGTCGACCATGGCGGCAGGCGCGACGGACGCGCCGGGTGACGCCCCCAGCAGACCCGCGATGGAACCGTCCGCGCCGGTGACGATCTCGGTTCCGAACGTCAGCACTCCCACCTTGCGCCGATGCGGCTTGATCAGTTGTGCGCGCTGACCCGCGTCGATCGAGTACCAATCGCCGGGCGACGCTGCCGGATGAAACCGTTGCAACTGGCCGAACTTCCGTTCGGGTGTAGCCAGAAGCTGTCCGACGAGGTAGCGAACCAGCGACACGTTCTGGAGGCCCACCGCGAGAAGCGAACAGATGTTGTGCAGTCGAATCGTCGTGAGCAGGTCGGTAAGCCGCCCGTGTTTGAGCAGACGCGTACTGAAGGTCGCGTACGGGCCGAACATCAACGCGCCGTGGCCATCGACCACCCGCTTGTCGAGGTGCGGCACCGACATCGGCGGGGCGCCCGAGTCCGCCTGGCTGTAGACCTTCGCGTCGTGACGGGCCACGAGATCGGGGTTGTCGGTGCGGAGGAACTGCGCTCCTATCGGGAAGACCGCGTAACCGCGAACCTCCGGGATGCGTGCCTTCTGGAGGAGTTTGAGTGCGTACCCTCCTGCCCCGACGAAGACGAACCGGGACCGCACCGTGAATCGGTGGTCCCCGGTGTTGCCTCGCCCCGACACGGTCCATCGTCCGTCTCGATCGCGGCGTAGCCGCGTCACCTCGTGGCCGGTCCGAACTTCCGCGCCGGACTCGCGCATTCCTTGGAGCAAACCCTGTGTCAGGGCGCCGAAGTCGATGTCGGTGCCGCGCTCGTCGCGGGTGGCCGCGACAACTCCGGACCCGGTTCGACCGTCCATCAGCAGCGGTGCCCATCGCGCGATGATGTCGGGATCCTCGGTGTACTCCATGTCCGAGAACAGCGGCGACCGGCGCAGTGTTTCGTATCGTTGTCGCAGATAGCGCACGTCCTGCTCCCCGAACACCACGTTCATGTGGGGTGTCGTATTCGTGAACGACGCTGCGAGAACACCGGATTCGACGAGTGCCCCCCAGAACTGACGAGAGATCCGGAACTGCCGCCCGATTTCTGCGGCGCGCGACGGATCGCCGGGATCGGGCATGTAGTTGAGTTCGCAGAATCCCGCGTGGCCTGTTCCGGCATTGTTCCACGCGGCGCTGCTTTCGGACGCCGTGTCGTCGAGGCGTTCGAGAACGAGGATCGACCAGTCGGGCTGGAGCCGGGTGAGCAACGCCCCCAGCGTCGCGGACATGATGCCGCCGCCGATCAGTAAGGCGTCGTAGATCTCCGGTTGTGTCGGCCCACCGGTGGCGCGAATCTCCTGCACGTCTGCACACCTGCTTCCGTATCGAGGTCCTTCCAGAGTGCGCGCCAGGTGACCATTCCGTCCAATGACATAGTCGCTGGAATATGATCCGGATATGGATCGGTTTCTCTCGGACGAGACGGCCTCGGTAGTGCCATTGCTCGCTGCGTTCGACGCGGCAGCGAGAGAGGGGCACATCACGCACGCCGCGGACAGGCTGGGCGTGCCGCAGTCGTCGGTCAGTCGCCGCATCAAAGCCTTGGAGCACACGATGGGCGTATCGCTGTTCCAGCAGGTAGGACGCGGAGTGGCGCTGACAACGGCCGGGCGTGAACTGCACGCGCGCACCCGGGAGACGATCCGGGAACTCGACGACGCGATCAACACCGTCCGCAGCCACGCCGATCCCGACAGTGGGATCGTCCGGTTCGGCTTCCCCCTGACACTCGGCCCGGTCAGCGTCCCGTCGCTCCTCGCCGAATTCCATCGCGACGCCCCGCGCATTCGCCTCCACCTCGTTCAGGCACACGGTGAAGCACTGGCGGCGATGGTCCGAGACGGCCGACTCGATCTGGCCGTGATGATCCCGCCACCGGAGGATCTCGTCGTCACCGTCCTCGGCAGTCAACCGTTGTTGCTGCATGTCGCCGACACCCACCCGCTCGCGGAGCGAGACCGCGTCGACCTGGGCGAACTCGCCGACGAACACTTCATCGCCGGCCCACCCACCTACCACGTCCGCACCGAACTCGACAATTACTGCCGCGCAGCCGGATTCGATCCCTACATCGCGTTCGAGATCAGCGAGTTCGACACGATCCGCGCACTCGTCGCAGAAGGACTCGGCATTGCGCTCCTGCCGCGAGCGGAGATCCCACAGCCCGGTGTCGCGACCGTGCAGGTGAGCGGCATCGCCGACCGCCCGATCGGACTGGCGATGGGCACACGCCATCCCTCCCCCGCGGCCCTTCGGCTGCACACACATGTCACGACACGGGCACAGTGGCCGCCGGAACCGTAGCCCGACCGGAACCGAACTGCGTCGTGCGCGGCCGTAACAGCCCCACCCGAACACCGATATCCCGGAAAGGACAGCACCCGCCCGACCGAAGGAATACGGATGTCGACGCAACCTCCCCCCGATGGGTATGGGTACGGGTACGGACCGCCCCCGTTCGAACAGCCACCCCGGCGGCCGAAGTGGCCATGGGTTGTGGGCGGAGTGATCGTCGTTGCACTCATCGCGACTCTCGCCGGACTCGCCGTCGTGCTCGTTCGCAACTCGGCCTCCGAGGCCGAGGAGACGGCGGCTGCCGGTTCGCCGGCACGCACGGTCACCGTCACCGCCGGCTCGCCTCCCACGTCGGCACCACCGCCGGCAGCGACCGAGTCTGCGACTGTGGAGCCACAGACACTGCCGACCGACGGGATCTTGAAAGTCGGGGTGGACATCGCACCGGGCGAATACGCAGTACGTCCCACCCGGTCCTACGGCGGTTACTGGGAGCGCCTGTCGTGCTTGACAGGCGACTTCACATGCCTGCTGGCCAACGACAACGTGGAGGGCGACAGCTACGTGGTCGTCCTTCCGGGAGATGTCGCACTGCGGATCAACGGCCTCGAACTCGTTCCGACGGGCAATCCCGCCCCCGGCACGGCACCCCCGGCCGCGGGACCCGCACCGTCGAGTCCCCCGCTCGACAACACGGACGGCCAAGGTTTCGTCGGCGTGCCGCAGGCACGCTGCAATCACACCAACGCCGCCGTCTTCGCCGGACAGACCACCGAGTCGCTTGTTGTGGTCTGCGAGACCGGAGTGGGACGCTTGTACTACAAAGGGGTCCGACTCAGCGACGGAGCTGCCTTGGAGATCGACGATCCCGTGGCGTCGGGGAACGGTTTCACCGCGACCAACGACGGTGTGCAGTACCGCATCTCACCCGACGCACTTGTCATCACCGAGGGCTCGTCGCTGCTCGGCGAGGAACCGATGCTCCAATACTGGACCCGGTAGCGCTGTGCCACGTATTCGTTCTCACATCTCCGGAACCGGTAGTGGTCGGTAGTAACCGACAAACGGCGCCGGTGGGTCAAGTAGATTTCTCATCATGGCGAAGAACGAAATACCGCACCAAGATCTCAACCTTTCCCACATCGGCAAGTACGTGCGCGTGGACCTGAAGAACACGGTCACCGAGCACGAGACCCTGGCGGCAGGTGTTCTCACGCGCATCACCCATCACCTGAGCATCGAAGAAGACAACGCGCCGATCACCCGGATCACCGTCGAACTCGCCGGTACCGACGTGGACTTCGCGCTGCGCGACGACTGCCCCGTGCGGATCGCGGACAGTCTGAAAGAGTTGTTCGGCAACACCTGAGCCCGGCCGAGCGCACGGTCCCGGAAGGTCCCTGAACGGCCGCCCCGGGGCCGTGCCGCAACGGGAGCGAACGGACACCGTGAGCCCGATGGTTCGTCCGCCGCCACCGGCGATCTCTCCGAAGCCTCCCGACGCCGCTAGGATCCAGCGCGAAACGGAAGCCGGGACGCGACCGTGGCCGTCCACCGACCGACGACGACCGCGCCGATGATCGCTCGCCGCATCAGATTCGCCGCCCCACGCCGGGGCATCCCGGCGATATGATGCTCCATCGTCGCCGGAGACTCGGACCTGTTGTCCGCCAGCATCTTTGTCACATACACAGCCGCGAGCTGGTGTGAATCCATGGCACTGTGACCCAGGATCGGTATCGACACCAGCACCGCGCGGGGTACCAGATCTACGATCTTTTCTGCGATCGGAGGTGGTGTCCGCAGGTCGCGGCCTCCGGAGATCACCGCGGTCGGCCACGAGAATGCCGGGATCTGCGCGGGAAAGTCGAAGGGTTCCCCTACGAACTCCGGATGCCGCGCCGCGGCAGCCGCGAAAATCTCCTGCTGGTCGAGCAGTTCACCGTCGGGCGGTAGCCCATATCCGAGCTCGCGGAAAGCAATCCGCGAAACAAGATCGGGTTCGAAGAAGAACGGTGCTCCTCCCCCGTCTATCTCGGCCGAGCCGGCGTTTGCCATCCGATTCCAGATGCGCCGTAACCGTCCGTTGCTCCGCTGGACGAGTAACTCCCGGAGAAGGTCCGGACCTCCGTACTCGTATGCGATCTGCACGACCACGTTGATCTCCGGCTCCGGCACCCCACGCGCGAGCGCGGTACGCAAGGCTTCGACTACCGGCGCCAGATCCGGATCGGTCGCTTCGAGAAACAGTCCGCGCCGGTACGAGCGTGCACCCTCGATGTCATCCGCAACGGACAGCATCGGCGAATCGAGGACCATTCCCACCACCCGATCCGGATACCGAACCCCGAAGCCCTGTGCAAGGTACGTGCCGTAGGACGAGCCGTAGACGATCACACGCTCGACCCCCGCATCATCGAGGACCGCGGCGAGATCCTCGACCACGTGGTCGACCGTGACCGCTTCGCTCGGCAGCTCGTTGCCGTGCAGATCGCGGCGCGACAACCCGACACCGCGATGCTCCATCATCAGGACGTCGAGTCCTGCATGCTCTGCTCGACGGCGCAAACTGCGATAGGGCAGGACGGAAGCAAGTCCCGGTCCGCCGGGCACCATGAGCACGGGAACTTTCCCGCGTGGGCCGGTCCGGACGTAGGCCAGCGGAAATTGTGTCTCGGTGCCGTCTCCGACCGGTCGCATCACTTCGTGCCCGTGGCTACCGGCGATCTTGCGGGCCGCCCTCTTCAGCACGGTCGCCTGGAGTGAAGCCATGTGCCCACTCAACCACGACGGACCGCCGTGCGAACAGAAGTGCTCCGAATCAATACTCGACATGTCCGTTGTGCGACCAATACAGTGGCGCCCGTGAAGCCGCGCCCGAGACTTCTCCCCTGCGCCGACGTTTCGACGAAGTCGCGTACCTCTTGTTCGACTCTGGGACTGCGCTGCATCGGGACGGATCTCGTCCGATGACGGGCTCCGGCCACTGGGGTCTGGAACACGGCCCTCGAACGGGCGAAACGATCGTCCTGCTCCACGGCAACAATGCCGGGGGCTGGATGTGGGGCCCGCAGATCGAACGCCTCCCCGAGCGTCATCTGCTGACCCCGGATCTACCGGCGCTCGGCGAGCGCTACGGGCTGCGGTGGCCGGGGATGCGCGCTGCCGCCGACGACATCGCCGAGATCGTCCGCAAACACGCAATCGGCGGAACCGCGCACGTCGTCGGCCTGTCACTCGGTGGGTTCGTCGCCGTTCATCTCGTGCATCGTCACCCCCAGCTCGTTCGCAGTTGCATGATCACAGGCGTTGCGTTCACCGGGCTGACGTCGCTCGAACGCTTCCTCATCCCGCCTCAGATCCCGTTGTGGCGCAAACGTTGGTACTGGCGAGCACAGGCTGGGGCGTTCGGCGTTCCGGCCGACGGGAGGGACCTGTACGTCGAATCGGCAGTCCGCGTCTCCCCCGACACCAACCGGCGCATCTTCCGCGAGGTCGCCGAAAGCTCCATCCCTCCGGAGCCTTTCGCGTACTCCGGCCCGATATTGGCTGTCGCGGGCGAGAAGGAACAGCGCTCCGTGCGTGACGCCTTCCCCGCCCTGGGGAAAGCGCTCCCTCGACTGCAGACGTGGGTAGCGCCGGGGATGCACCATCCGTGGAACGTCGAAGATCCGGACCTCTTCACCACGGTCCTCCGCA
Source organism: Rhodococcus sp. 7Tela_A2 (assembly GCF_049311045.1). NCBI lineage: Bacteria > Bacillati > Actinomycetota > Actinomycetes > Mycobacteriales > Nocardiaceae > Rhodococcus > Rhodococcus sp. 7Tela_A2. Next base: position 42,297 of record NZ_JAXION010000020.1, read on the forward strand.
CATTCGCCGAGACCGGGGAACGGGAAGCGGCCGACGAGACCACCCGCCGCAATCCCTGACGGCGGGTCTCGACCCGCATCGCGGTGAGCCCGACCGACGGTGGGATCATTACCAGGTGCCGATGCCCTCACCGCTCCCCGTCAGAGACGGCGTGGGACCGACGCGGCTGCAAGTACCGACTTCAGGGCCGTGGGAGACGATCGCCGAGTACACGGTGACGAGATTCGGCCATCTGGACCCCGACGAGCTGTACCGGCGGTTCGATGCGGGCGCGATCGTGGGCCGCGACGGCCACCCGATCGGCCGTCACACCGCGCTGGGTGTGCATCCTTTCGTCTGGTACTACCGCGACCTGCCGGCCGAGGAGCCGATTCCCTTTCACGAGGAGATCCTGCACACCGACGACAACCTCGTCGTGATCGACAAGCCGCACTTTCTTCCGACCACCCCGGGCGGTCGGTACCTGCGCGAGTCAGCACTCGTCCGCCTGCGGCTCCGTCTCGACAACCCGAACCTGACTCCGATCCATCGTCTCGACCGCGCGACGGCCGGCGTGGTGATGTTCTCTGCCCGGCCCGACACTCGCGGTGCGTACCAATCCATGTTCGAGAAGCGTCAGGTCACAAAGGTCTACGAGGCGGTGTCGACCCAGCCGACGTGGTGGGACGCCGACGCACCGGCGCTCGGCGAACACACGCTTCCCGTCCTCTACCGCAACCACATCGCGGTACATCGCGGAGAGCTTCGGGCCGTCGTCGACGACGTTCGTGAGCCCAATGCCGAGACGTTGATCGATGTGTGTGGGACCGGCATGAGTAACTCGGGACGTGCTGTGCTGCACACGATTCTGCGTCCACGCACCGGACGGATGCACCAGTTGCGAGTGCATCTCGCGGCGCTCGGGGCCGGCATCCTGGGCGATCGCTGGTATCCCGAACTATTGCCCGAGGCACCGGACGACTATTCGCAGCCTCTCCAATTACTCGCGCGGGAAGTCGAATTCACCGATCCGCTGACGGGCGCCCCGCGCCGATTCGTTACGCGCCGCACGCTGAGCGAAGCGCCTCGATAGAAGGTCGTGGACGGTCCGACCGGACCGGTTGACGCACTGCCTCGGGCCGGCGACCCCCTTCGGCTGCGGACCGACTTCGTGGAAGTCATCTGTTTCTGCGTCGGGCGCGGACGGTCGTCGCGCCCGAGCGAGCCGATGTGCACCCTTGCAGTGATACCGGTAGGGGGTATACGTTGGATTGCGCCACATACCCCCGGCGGGTATAGGCAGAGGGACGACGATGACCGTCGGCGAGACCAGGCGACCGATATGGCGTGCGGGCACCGCGAAACGTCCGTGCGTGAGAAGATCGGCGAGATCGCCGGTGTCGCAGGCATCGAGGTCCTCGCCCGAACCGGCAGGCTCGTTGTGAACGCGGACAGCCCGATCGACGACGAGAAGGTCCTCGCCGCTGTCGAGAAGCCGGCTACACACCGAGGAGGCTCTGATGAAGACCCCAATCAAGCTCGCGCTCTTCGGGGCCGGACTGGTGGTGGCTTTCGGTGCGGTCCTCGGACTTGCCAGGGTCGTCGGTTCCGACAACGTGGCAGGGTCGGGCACGAACATCAGCGATATGCACGAGCACCACGGAGAACATGACGGCGGTGCGACCGGTCACGACCACGCGGCGGACGGCGGCGCACCACCGCCGGGTATACGAACGGCGATCGACCCGAGGTACCCGGTCGGCACGACGGTGCTACTGACCGCGGATCACATGCCCGGCATGAACGGCGCGCAAGCCACCATCTCCGGAGCGTTCGACACCACGACCTACTCCGTGAGCTACACCCCGACAACCGGCGGCGAGCCTGTGGTCGACCACCGATGGGTCGTCCACGAAGAACTCGACAACCCCGGCCCGGCGCCGCTCGCCGATGGGACCGAAGTGGGACTGCAGGCCGAGCACATGGGAGGAATGAACGGCGCCCGGGCGACGATCGACAGTTCCACCGACGAAACCGTCTACATGGTCGATCTCGAAGCCGATGGCATGGAGATGACAAACCACAAGTGGGTCGTCGAAAGCGAGATCACGCCCGCGCGGTAACAGCCGCTACACGTTGAAGCGGAACTCTCTTCTGGGAGTTTGCAGAGATTGACGAATACAAAGAAGCGCGCCCTACCTGCGGGTATGCCGGTTGGCGATGTTGGGGACCGAGGGTGGTTCTCGAACCTACTGCGGACGCACTGCGGACGGAACCACTCCCCCACGCGCTGCGTCCAACCTGACATGACTACCGACGAGGTTCGGATACTGCTGCGAGCCATGGGAATACTCGAGCACGCAGAACTACGCGACGCCACCTGCCCCGGCAGAGACCTAAACCTGCACGGTCAGAACGGGCTGTCACTCCGATGTCACATCGACGCCCAACTGCTCAAGGAGAAGTGCCTTCTGCTCCACAAACGCATCCTTGTCGATGACCTGCAGGACTTGCATTGCGGCGTTTATCCGCCCCGTAATCCACCGCAACATGTAGACGTTCTCAGTGTCCTTCTCGTACTCCTCCTTCCACTGGCTATGTGCAGAAGGAAGTATGTCGTTGACGATGTAGTCACGAACAATCTCGACACGCGCATCGCTTTCGGCCATGGCGGGAATGTACTCAGATTCGACACCGCTCAGAGCGGCTTCCGCGAACCCCAGCGGTGCAGCGGGCGACGGGGCGAGCAGCCATATGCGCAAGGGCGGGCTGTTCCCCCAGAGGAAGGGGCGTCAGCGGTCGGTGGAAAAAACGACAGGGGGAGCGCTCGCGTATGACAGCGGTGGCGCCCTGACACCCCCCAGTTCACTTCCGTGGGGTAGCTACAGGCTGTCGGTGCCTACAGGGATACTGCAAACTCCCCCGTCGAACCGACGAGCACACCGGAGGACCCATGCCAGCGAACTACCACAGCTACGTCAACTCACCGGCATGGGAAGAACGGAAGATCGCGTACTACGCCAAACACGCACGTCGGTGCAAGGGCTGCGGCACAACCGACGACGTAGACCTGCACCACCACACCTATAAGCGACTCGGCGCGGAACGTGACACCGACCTCGTGCCCGTATGCGAGTCCTGCCACGACACCATCCATCGACTCCACAAGGAACGAGGTGGGTCGCTCACGGCTGCCACGTTCGATGCATTGCGATTCCTCAGCGACGAACGGACACCACAGCCAAGGGCACGGAGTGAGGAGTTCATTCCCCGAAACCAGCGAGGCTCGACGCGGGACAGCTCCGGTCGAGTGATCTCAACCGCAGACTGGAGAGAAGGAGCCATGCGGAACGTCCGGTTCCGTTGATCGGGCGGCAGCGACGCTCTCAGCGCTTGCCGTACCACACAGACCAACGAACACGACTGGCTGCACATCCACCCCCGGATACCGAACGCCCCGAGTCACCGTCTACCTCGAGTCGACCTTGCGGCAGTCGTCACTCTGTACACCACCAATTCCACTGGGCACCAATCCGTTACCGGCGGTCCGCGACCTCTTCGAGGAACGCCACCTCGGCATCATGCCAACCATCCCGAGTACCGAGTTCCCACAGCATCCGGCCCCGACGACGCCCGGCAGCGCGGTGCAGCTGCTCGAGCTCGCGCCGGATCTCCGCAGCCGACATGCCGTCGACACCGCGGTGCACCGGATGTTCGGCCGGCATCCGCTGCGACGTCAAATGTCGGATACGGTCCAACTCCACCGCGGTAAACTCCCGCGGCCCGTCGTCCCGGCGGATGGGAGCAGCAACACGCGCCACTATGCACCCCCGGCGGAACGATCCCAGCGAGAGCGGGCAGCACGCACATGACGTTGCGACTTCGCCGGCCCCTCCCCCTCGGGGTTCAGCTTCCCGATCAAGTCGACCACCTGCTTATCCAGCATCCGCAATTCAGCGGACAGCTTCACCACCACCGAGGGGTTCGGCTCGTCGGCTTTGAGCGCGGAATCGAGCAATTTCCGTACCTTCTCGGCCCGGTCCACGGTTTCCCCGGCCCGCTCGAGGGCGGCTTCCTCCTGCTCCGACCACACCAGCGTCTGCCCGATATCGGTGCTGGTCCGGGCCAAAGCCTCGTTCATCGAATCGACCAGCCGCTTACCGGCGGCTGTGCGAGGTCTGCGCATCGGATCATGTCCTTCCTTGGAGTTCTGGTTGCACTGCGTCCTGCCTGGGGCCCTATGCCTTCCGGGGGAAATTTGGGCCGGGCGGGGGGTATGCAGGCCACCCCTGTTGCTGGTCAGAGCAGGCCGGGGTGTCGTGGTGGGGGC
>NZ_JAXION010000021.1:0-45966 GCF_049311045.1 Rhodococcus sp. 7Tela_A2
GGCCCAGGGCCCGGACGACGACGATCAGGACGAGCATCCCCGTCGCCGCCGCCGTGGACGTCGTGGCCGTGGCCGTGGACGCGGTGACAGCGGCGAGAACGATCAGCACGACGACACCTCCTCCGAACACGAGGAGAAGAGCGGCAAGGACGACGACCGGACCGAGACCGGCCCCGCGGCCGACTCGGGCGACGACCGGCACGGCAAGCCGGCTGCCGCAGACGAGGAACCGTCGGACCAGACCAAGACGGACCAGAACAAGTCGGACCACGCCGACTCGGACGACGACTCCGAGGACGACGAGCACAGCGACGGCACGTCGCGTCGCCGTCGCCGCCGTCGTCGCCGCCGCGGATCGGCCGATTCCGACACCGACACGTCGGGCGACGACGATGCAGTTCCCACCGTCGTGCACGAGCGGGAGCCGCGGCCCAAGGCGCGCGTCAAGGACGAGGTGCAGGGCATCAGCGGCTCGACGCGCCTCGAAGCCAAGCGACAGCGTCGCCGGGACGGTCGGGAAGCCGGCCGTCGCCGTCCCCCGATCCTCACCGAGTCGGAGTTCCTGGCACGCCGTGAGTCCGTGGACCGGGTCATGGTGGTCCGCGAGCGCACCTCCGGTGCCCATGCGGGAATGACGCAGGTCGCCGTGCTCGAAGACGGCATCCTCGTCGAGCACTTCGTCACGACCTCCGGGTCGGCGTCGATGGTCGGCAACATCTACCTCGGTCGCGTGCAGAACGTGCTGCCGTCCATGGAAGCCGCCTTCATCGACATCGGACGCGGCCGCAACGGCGTGCTCTACGCCGGTGAGGTCAACTGGGAGGCTGCCGGCCTGGGAGGAAACTCCCGCAAGATCGAGCAGGCGCTCAAGCCGGGCGACATGGTGGTGGTCCAGGTCAGCAAGGACCCCGTCGGCCACAAGGGCGCGCGTCTGACCACCCAGATCAGCCTGGCCGGCCGATTCCTCGTCTACGTCCCGGGTGGATCGTCGACCGGGATCAGCCGGAAGCTGCCGGACACCGAGCGCAAGCGGCTCAAGGACATCCTGCGGGAGATCGTTCCGGCAGAAGCCGGGGTCATCATCCGCACCGCTGCGGAAGGCGTCAGCGAGGACGAACTGGCGCACGACGTGACCCGTCTGCAGTCGCAGTGGGACACGATCAGCGCCCAGGCCGACAAGGTGCAGGCCGAGGCCTCCGGGCAGCCGAAGGCGCTGTACGAGGAGCCCGACCTTCTTGTGAAGGTCGTCCGCGACCTGTTCAACGAGGACTTCTCGAAGCTGGTCATCGAGGGCGACAACGCCTGGAACACGGTCGAGTCCTACATCCGCACGGTCGCACCCGACCTGCTGCCGCGCGTGGAGCGGTACCGCTCCAACAACTCGGTGGACGTGTTCGGTGCTCACCGCATCGACGAACAGCTGGCGAAGGCGCTCGATCGTAAGGTGTGGTTGCCCTCGGGCGGCACGCTCGTGATCGACCGCACCGAAGCAATGACCGTCGTCGACGTCAACACGGGCAAGTTCACCGGCTCGGGCGGCAACCTCGAGGAAACCGTCACCCGCAACAACATCGAAGCGGCGGAAGAGATCGTCCGTCAGATGCGGCTGCGCGACATCGGCGGCATGATCGTGGTCGACTTCATCGACATGGTGCTCGAGTCCAACCGCGACCTGGTGCTGCGCCGTCTCACCGAAGCCCTCGGACGGGACCGCACCCGCCATCAGGTGTCGGAAGTCACCTCACTGGGCTTGGTGCAGATGACGCGCAAGCGTCTCGGTACCGGTTTGGTCGAGGCGTTCTCCACCACTTGTGAGCACTGCAACGGACGCGGCATCATCGTGCACTCGGAGCCGATCGAGTCCAAGCCGCACGAGGAGTCGACGCGTTCGCAGGGCGGCGGTTCGCGGCGCAAGCGGGGGCGCGACAAGAGTGCTCCGGAACCCGTCGCCGAGGTGGTCGTGGAAGAGACCGTCGCCCCGGCACCCTCGCAGGAGGAGCTGGCCAGGCGCGCGGCTCATCCTGTGGCGCTCGCCATGGCCTCGCACCACCCGGAGCACAGCGATTCCGACTCCGCTGATGCTGCTGTGGCCGACTCCACCGACGCTCCTGTCGCCGAGTCCGCGAACGCGGGAGCAGACGCTCCGGCGACGCAGCCACCGGCCGGCCAGGAGGGCGACCCGGTGAAGATCTCCGAGCCGTTGCGGGCAGCCGATCCCGGCCGGATCGCCGACGCCGCCCGGAGCGAATCCGGCACCGGAGAGGACGCGACTACGGTCACGACCCCTGCGGACGAGCCGGAGGAGGTCGCGGAGGAGATCGCTGCGGCCGAGGCTGCGGTCGCGAAGTCGGCCCCGAAGAGTGTTGAGGCGGAGCAGGTTTCCGCGCCGGAATCCGACTCGGAGCCCGCTCCCCGTCGTCGTCGCGCGCGCCGTGTGGCACGCCCGGCAGCACCTGCCGGGGACGCGGACGCCGCTGCGACGGTGTTCGTCCTGCCGGCCCCGGCCGCCGACTCGACGCCGGTGACGCCTCCGGCCACCACGCCGGTGTCGACGCCCGAGGACGCGCCTTCGAGCGCCGACGAACCTGCCGTCAAGGTGGTCCGCAGGACACGTTCACGGCGGGCTGCGGGACGCCCCGCGGGTCCGCCCGTTGACGCCGAAGCATGACGGGTCTCCCCCGCCCCGGCCCGGCCCGGGCCGGGGGAGCTCGGCCCGGTTTGACCCTGGCCGCCACTTTCCCGTAATCTTGTTCAGTCGCTACTCGGCGATACTGCCCAGCCGCGCCTGGACTCAGGATGGCGGCGGGACCGAGTAAGCACCATACAGACCAGTCGCGACCGCAAGACTGTGGCGCGAGCACGTTCGAAGAAGCAAGGGGTAGCCGTCCGATGGCAACGTACGCGATCGTCAAGACCGGCGGTAAGCAGTACAAGGTCGCTGAAGGCGACCTCGTCAAGGTCGAGAAGATCGAGGGTGAGCCCGGCGCTGCTGTCTCGCTTGCTCCGGTCCTCGTCGTCGACGGATCCGAGCTGACCACCGACGCCGACAAGCTGGCGAAGGTATCGGTCACCGCCGAGATCGTCGAGCAAACCAAGGGCCCGAAGATCCACATCCACAAGTTCAAGAACAAGACCGGGTACCACAAGCGCCAGGGCCACCGTCAGAAGCTGACGGTCGTCAAGGTCACCGGCATCAAGTAACTCGAGCTTCGAGCTTCAACCCCCAGGAGGGTTCGTCATGGCACACAAGAAGGGTGCATCAAGCTCCCGTAACGGTCGCGATTCGAACGCCCAGCGCCTCGGCGTCAAGCGTTTCGGCGGCCAGTCCGTCAGCGCCGGTGAGATCCTCGTGCGTCAGCGCGGCACCCACTTCCACCCCGGTGTGAACGTGGGACGCGGCGGCGACGACACGCTGTTCGCCCTCGAAGCGGGTGCTGTCGAGTTCGGCACCAAGCGTGGACGCAAGACGGTCAACATCGTCCCGGTCGCGGCAGACGCCTGATCTGCCGTCCGAACAGGACACTGCGAGGGTTTCCTCGCGACATACTCCCAATAGGGGCGGGCCAGGGTCGCACACACCCTGTCCCGCCCTTGTTGGTTTTCCACACAGCACGTTTCGCCAGTACATATCGGGAAGCTTCGCCAGTTCTCGCACGGAAAGAGGTCCATCCATGTCCCGCTTCATCGACCGGGTTGTGCTGCACGTCAGCGCCGGTAAGGGTGGCAACGGTTGCGCCTCCGTCCATCGCGAGAAGTTCAAGCCCCTCGGCGGCCCCGACGGCGGCAACGGAGGAAACGGCGGTGACGTCGTCCTCGAGGTGAGCGGCAACGTCCACACGCTGCTCGACTTCCACTTCCACCAGCACGCGAAGGCAACCAACGGCACGCAGGGTGCCGGTGGCAACCGCAGCGGTGCCAACGGCAACGACCTGGTGCTCGAGGTCCCGGACGGAACCGTCGTGCTCGACACCGACGGCAACGTCCTCGCCGACCTCGTCGGCGTCGGCAGCCGGTTCATCGCTGCGCAGGGCGGCCGAGGCGGCCTCGGCAACGCGTCCCTCGCCTCCAAGGCGCGCAAGGCCCCCGGCTTCGCGCTGCTCGGCGAGGAGGGCGAAGAACGTGAACTCGTCCTGGAACTGAAATCCGTCGCGGATGTCGGTCTGGTCGGGTTCCCGTCGGCCGGCAAGTCGTCGCTCGTGTCCGTGCTGTCCGCGGCCAAACCCAAGATCGCCGACTACCCGTTCACCACGCTCGTTCCGAACCTCGGTGTGGTCCAGTCCGGCGACACCACCTTCACCGTCGCCGATGTGCCCGGACTGATCCCGGGCGCAAGCCAGGGCCGCGGTCTCGGCCTCGATTTCCTGCGGCACATCGAGCGCTGCGCGGTGCTCGCGCACGTCGTGGACTGCGCGACCATGGACCCGGGTCGCGACCCGATCTCCGACGTCGACGCCCTCGAAGCCGAACTCGCGGCATACCAGCCCGCGCTGTCCGGCGACAACAGCCTCGGTGACCTCGCGGACCGGCCCCGCATCGTCGTCCTCAACAAGGCGGATGTTCCCGACGCCGCCGAACTCGCCGAGTTCGTCCTGCCCGAGTTCGAGAAGCGCGGCTGGCCGGTGTTCACCGTGTCCGCGGTGACCCACGAAGGTCTGCGGCCCCTCACGTTCGCGCTCGCGAAGATGGTCGAGGAGTACCGCGAGGCGCATCCGCCCGCGGAGCCCACCCGTCCGGTGATCCGCCCGATCGCGCGCAACGAGACCGGCTTCACCGTCGTTCCCGATCCCGAAGTTCCCGGTGGATTCATCGTGCGCGGCGAGCGCCCGGAGCGCTGGGTCCGCCAGACGGCGTTCGACAACGACGAAGCCGTCGGCTACCTCGCCGACCGGCTGGCACGGCTCGGCGTCGAGGCCAAGCTGGTCAAGATGGGCGCGCAGCCCGGCGCCTCGGTCACCATCGGCGACGTCAGCTTCGACTGGGAGCCGCAGACCGCAGCCGGTGTCGACGTCGTGCGCACCGGGCGAGGCACCGACGCCCGCCTGGACCAGGTCGATCGCGTCGGCGCCGAAGAACGCCGCCATGCCAAGAAGGTCCGTCGGGGGCTCGCTTCCGACGACGACGACTTCTGATCTTTTCGAGGAGAGTTGTGAGCGACACGCGAGAGGTCATCTCCGACGCACGCAGCGTGGTGGTCAAGATCGGCTCGTCGGCGATCACCAGCCTGGTGGGCGGCCTCGATCGTGGCAGGCTCGACCGGCTCGCAGACGCGATCGAGTCGCGGATGCGGTCGGGTTCGAGCGTCGTGGTGGTGTCGTCCGGGGCTGTCGGCGCCGGACTCGCGCCGCTGGGACTCACCACGCGGCCCCGCGATCTGGCCACGAAGCAGGCGGCGGCCAGCGTCGGGCAACTCGCCCTCGCTCACGCGTGGGGCACCTCCTTCGCCCGGTACGACCGGACCGTCGGACAGGTGCTGCTCACCGCGGACGACATCGCCCGCCGCACCCAGCACCGGAACGCCCAGCGCACCCTCGATCGTCTGCGCGCCCTCGGGGCCGTGCCGATCGTGAACGAGAACGACACCGTCGCGACCGCGGAACTGCGGTTCGGTGACAACGACCGGCTCGCGGCTCTCGTCGCGCATCTCGTCGGTGCGGACGCGCTGATCCTGCTGTCGGACGTCGACGGACTGTACGACGGTGATCCACGGAAGGGTGGGGCTCACTTCATTCCGGAAGTCACCAGTCCGGAAGACCTCGACGGTGTCGTCGCCGGGTCGGGCGGCGCACTCGGTACCGGGGGCATGGCCTCCAAACTGTCCGCTGCGCGGCTCGCCGCGGACTCCGGTGTGCCGGTGCTGCTTGCCGCGGCATCGGACGCTGCCCGGGCACTGACCACCGCGGACGTCGGGACGGCGTTCTCGGCCCGCCCCGATCGTCTGTCTGCCCGGCTGTTCTGGGTGCGGCACGCCGCCGATACCCACGGCGCGCTGCATCTCGACGAGGGTGCCGTCCGCGCGGTCGTCGATCGCCGCCGGTCGTTGCTGCCCGCCGGAATCACCGGTACCAGTGGCAATTTCCACGCCGGCGATGTTGTTGCCCTCATCGCTCCGGACGGCCGCACCGTGGCCCGCGGCGTGGTTGCCTACGACGTGGCCGAACTCGATTTCATGATCGGTTTCTCCACCCGGAACCTGCCGGCCGATCTGCATCGTCCCGTGGTGCACGCGGACGATCTGGTGCGAATCTAGCTGTTACGCAGTCGGTGTCGGCTCGGCGACGCGGGATGTCAACGCCGCGAGCGATTCCGACGTTCCTGCCTCGATCTTGAGTGCGGCGAGAGAGTCACCGCGCGTCGGTCCCCGGTTGATGATCGCCACCGGTATGTCGCGTGCAACGGCGTGCCGCACGAACCGCAACCCGGACTGCACGGTCAGGGAACTCCCGGCGACGACGAGTGCGTCGGCCTCGTCTATCACCCGGAAGGCTTCGTCTACGCGCGGCCGGGGCACGATCTCGCCGAAGTACACGATGTCCGGTTTCAGCATCCCGCCACATCGTTCGCAGTCGACCACGACGAAGCCGTCGGTATCGGCCACGACCGCGTCCGCGTCGGGCGCCACCTCGAGTCCCGTGATCGCGCGGGCGCGTTCGGCAAACCCCGGGTTGGCGCCGGTGAGGCGTTCGTGGAGGGTGAATCGGGAGATCCTATGCTGACAGGCCAGGCAGCGAACCTGCGCGTACGTGCCGTGCAGATCGATGACGCGGCGACTGCCCGCCTTGGTGTGCAGGAGATCGACATTCTGGGTGATCACGCCGGTGACGCACCCGGCGTGCTCGAGCGCGGCCAGGGCGCGATGACCGACGTTGGGGCGGGCGGCGTCCATATGCCTCCAGCCCACGTGGTTGCGTGCCCAGTAGCGGCGCCGGAACACCGGGTCTCCGACGAACTGCTGGATCGTCATCGGGTTACGCGGCGGAGAATCCGGTCCGCGGTAGTCCGGAATGCCGGAGTCGGTGGAGACGCCGGCGCCGGTGAGCACGGCGACCCGCTTGCCGTCCACCAGGGACCACAGGGAGTCGAGGGAAGGTCGAACGTCGATCACCCCTTCTACGGTAGGCCGTCGTTGCCGACCGGCGAGCGGGGGAGCAGTGCACGCACCGCGTCGATCGTGGCCGCCTCTGCCGGCGATTTGTCCGGGCGGTAGCGCAGTACCCGCGCGAATCTGAGCGCCACCCCGCCCGGATAGCGCGTGCTGACCTGGGCACCGTCGAGTTCGATCTCCACTACCAGGCGCGGTTCGAGATAGACGGTGTGCTCGTCCCGGTGCGACTCGTGTAGCGGGAATTCGGCTGTCTGCCACCGCAGCAACTCGTCGGTGAGGCCCTTGAACGTCTTTCCCACCATGATCGGCGGGCCGCCGTCGGGATCGCGCGCGCCCAGATGCAGGTTCGACAGATATCCGGTCCGGCGCCCATAACCCCACTCGGCGGCCAGCACCACCAGATCGAGTGTGTGCTCGGGTTTGACCTTCTGCCACGCGCGTCCGCGCCGACCCGCGTTGTAGGGGGACGTGAGGGATTTCACCATGACGCCTTCGTGCCCGTGATCGAGCGACGCCGCGAGGTGCGCCTGCGCACGCTCCGGGCCGGGCGCCGTCACCGCAGGTATCCGGTGTCGCGCGGCCACACGGTCGAGGGCGGCGAGTCGTTCGGACAGGGGAGCGTCGAGGAGGTCGTCTCCGTCGAGGTGCAGGCAGTCGAAGAAGTACGGATGCAGCAGCAGTTCGCGCTCGCTGCGTGCGCCGAATCGGCTCATCGTCTCCTGGAAGGGGCGGGGACGGCCGGAATCGGTCAAGGCGAGCGTCTCCCCGTCGAGCACCACACTGGTGCACGGCAGGCCGGCGACGAGGTCGACCAGTTCCGGTACGGACCCGGTGATGTCGCGCAACGTACGCGTGAAGATCCGTACCTCGTCTCCCGCACGATGTACCTGGATGCGTGCGCCGTCGAGTTTGTACTCCACACTCACCTCGCCGCCGAGTTCGGTGAGCGCGGAGGTGAGGGACTCGGCCGGCGAGGCAAGCATGGGCCGTACCGGCCGGCCCACCTCGATCCGGAACGCGGCCAGGGCGTCGAGCCCGCCCTCGAAGGCCGCCGCTGCCGTGCCGCTGAGTTGTCCGGAGAGCATGAAGGCGCGCCGCACCGCGTCGAGGGGAAGGTCTGCTGCCGCGGCCACGGCATCGGTCATCACCCCTTCGAGCGCCCCTTGACGTAGATCGCCGCCGAGCAGACGAACGAGGAAATGCTGTTCGCCGGCGGTTGCGCGTGAGAACAATTCGTCGAGCTGTGCTCGACGTGTCGCAGCAGAACCCGGGCCCGACGTCGTCGCGAGGGAGTCGAGGATCGCGGCCACCTCGGAGACCTCGAGCGTCGCCGTGCCGGCCGGCGACAGATCGAGGCCCGCGAGCGTGCGGAAACCGACTCCGATCCGTCCTTGGGCCAGCTCCCCGGACAGCCACGACACCACCGATTCGACTTCGGCCGGATCGGCGCGCACGAGCAATGCGCGCAACGCCTCGGTCTTCGCGCGCCGTGAGCGGGTCCCCGCCACCGCGTCCGATGTCTCCACCACGCTCTCGAGCAACACAGCTCGACGGTAACGCGCGGCAGGGAGCACGGCACCGGAAAGTGCTGCGGTGTGGTGTCCGGCGCGCGAGGATGGGTGCACGCCGGCGGGCCGCACGCGGTGGCCCGTGGGTACACGAGGAGGGACCGCATGGGGAAGGACTCGTCGGAAGCCGTCGAACTCGAAGCCGACGGCCGTACGGTTCGGCTGTCGCATCCCGAGCGTGTGTACTTCCCCGAAGTCGGTGTCACCAAGCTCGACATCGCGAACTATTACCTGGCCGTGGGCGACGGCATCGTCCGCGCCTTGCGGGAACGGCCGTGCATGCTGCACCGGTTTCCGTCCGGCATCGAGGGGGAGAAGGTGCACCAGAAGCGGCTTCCCCAGGGCGCGCCGGACTGGGTCGACACCGTCCGGGTCCACTTTCCGCGCTACAACCGCGACGCGGACGAGTTGTGCGTCACCCGCGTCGCCGACGTGGTGTGGGCCGTCCAGATGTCCACGGTCGAGTTCCATCCCTGGAACTCGCGCCGCGCCGACGTCGAACGTCCCGACGAGTGGCGCATCGACCTGGACCCGATGCCCGACTGCGGATTCGATCGCGTGGTGCGCGTGGCCGGAGTGGTACAGGAAGTCCTCGCCGAACTGGGCGCGGTCGGCTGGCCGAAGACGTCGGGTGGCCGGGGACTGCACGTCTACGTCCGGATCGAGCCCCGATGGGGGTTCGACGACGTACGCCGGGCCGCATGGGCATTCGCGCGGGAAGTCGAACGACGAGCGCCCCGGGACGTGACGACCACCTGGTGGCGTAAGGACCGCGACCAGTCGGCCGTGTTCGTCGACTACAACCAGAACGCGCGCGACCACACCCTCGCGAGCGCGTACTCGATTCGCGGGGTGGCCGACGCCCGTGTCTCGACGCCGGTCCGCTGGGAGGAAGTGCCCGATGTCGACCCGCGGGAATTCACGGTCGCGACCGTCCCGGACCGGTTCGCGAAATACGGGGACCTGCACGCGGGGATCGACGACGCCGTCTTCTCGCTCGACGCTCTTCTCGAATGGGCCGACCGGGACGAGGCGGAGAACGGGGATATCGGTCGCGCCGGTTCGTGACCCCGCACCGAGGCGCGCTCAGTACCCGGCGCTCGGGTCGATCACAGCGACGGGATCGAGCCCGGACGCGAACCGGGTGACGTTCTCCGTGACGTGCTCGAGGTAGGCGGGGATGCGTACCGCCGGGGGGTTGGAGTCGTGGGGTGTGATCATCGCATTCGGCATCGACCAGAGGGGGTGACCGTCGGGGAGAGGTTCCGGGTCGGTGACGTCCAGACCCACTCCCGCGATGGTGCCCTGTCGTAGCGCCTCCACCAGTGCCTCGGTATCGATGAGGCGTCCCCGGGCAACGTTGATCACCCACGCGGTGGGTTTCATGGCGGCAAGTTCCGGGGCGCCGACGAGTTGTTCGGTCTCGGTGGTCGAGGGTGCGGCGACGACGAAATGATCTGCGAGGTGCCAGATCTCGTCGATCCTCTCGACGGGGTAGGTTTCGACAGCGCCGGGTACGGGACGGCCGCTGCGGGTCACGGCCAGGGCGCGTGCGCCCAGTGCCGCGAGCATGGGGATCAGTGCCCTGCCGATGCCACCGGCACCGATGATGCCGATGGTGGACCCTCGCAACGTCCCGAGGGTGGGAAAGAAGGCCTCGGGCTCCCAGGAGGTTGCCTCGAGGTGGGCCGGCAGTGCCCGCACCCCGGCGAGCAGCAGCATGAGCGCGTGCTCGGCAACGGTCGCCGAGTACGCACCCGCGGCGGAGGTCCACATCACTTGCGGATGAGCCCGGACGATTCCTTCGGACAGCCAGCGCTCGACCCCGGCCGCCGGAAGCTGAACCCAGCGCACGGACCGGGGGAGCGACTCGGGAAACGAGTCGGGTCCGCCGGTCCAGACCAGCGCGTCGGGCGCGTCGTCCAGGTCGCACACCACCCCACCGCCACTGGTGACGGCTCGGACGAAGCGCTCGTCCGGCGCCGGACCGACAGCAATGCGGGGCGAGCGCTCGAAAGTCATGATTCGACTCTAAGCGCCCGCCCCGCAATTGGTCACGTGCTCGCGTCGCGCGCGGCGACCACCCGGGTGGGTATCAGGCAGGTTCTTCGACGAGCGGGTAGACACCGTTCTCGTCGTGGACCTCGCGACCCGTCACCGGAGGATTGAACACGCACATCATCCGCATCGTCGTGCGCGGCAGGACGCGGTGGCGTTCGTGGCCGTTGAGCAGGTACATCGAACCCGGACCCAGCTCGTACTCCACGTCGTTGTCCAGGTCCTGGAGGGTGCCCTCGCCTTCCACCAGCCACACCGCCTCGATGTGGTTCGCGTAGTGGAACTCGTTGACGGTGCCCGCCTTGATGGTCGTCTCGTGGAACGAGAAACCGACCTTGTCGCCGGCGAGCACGATCCGCTTGCTGGTCCAGTTGCCGTCTTCGGACGTGACGTCGCGATCGGTACCGGAGATCTCTTCAGTCGTACGAACGATCATGGGTGTCGAAAATCCTTAGGGGTGAGGGTTTCTCGGGAAAGGGGGAGCGGACTTCGCTCAGGCCTGCACCTTCGCGGTGGCCTCGGCGAGGATATTGAGTCCGAACTCCAGCTCGTCGTCACTGATGGTCAGCGGCGGAAGGAGCTTGACCACCTCGTCGGACGGCCCCGAGGTCTCCGCGAGAAGACCCTCCTCGAAGGCGAGCTCGCAGACCTTCTGTGCGTTCTCGTGCTTCTCGAACACCAGTCCCTGGACGAGACCGCGACCGCGCGTCGAGACGCCGTCGAACATGTCGGACAGGTTCATGAACGTCTGCCGGATGCGCTCGCCCTTGCGCAGCGTTTCGCGCTCGAGCTTGTCGTCGGCCCAGTAGTGCTCGAGGGCGGCGGTAGCGGTGACGAACGCCGGATTGTTCCCACGGAAGGTGCCGTTGTGCTCGCCCGGACCCCAGACGTCGAGTTCGCGCTTGAACAGCGTCAGCGCCAACGGCAGACCGTAGCCACCGATCGACTTCGACAGCGTGACGATGTCGGGGGTGATCCCGGCGACCTCGAAGGAGAAGAACGGGCCGGTGCGGCCGCATCCCATCTGCACGTCGTCGACGATCAGCAGGATGTCGCGTTCCTGGCACAGATCCGCCAGCGCGCGAAGCCATTCGGGGCGCGCGATATTGACGCCGCCTTCACCCTGAACGGTCTCGACGATGACCGCGGCGGGGCGGTTGAGGCCGCTGCCGGCGTCGTCGAGCACGCGGGAGAACCACTGGAAGTCCTCGGTGACTCCGTTGAAGTAGTTGTCGAACGGCATCGGGGTCGCGTGCACCAGCGGGACGCCGGCACCCGCGCGCTTCATGGAGTTGCCCGTGACCGACAGAGCGCCGAGCGTCATACCGTGGAAGGCGTTGGTGAAGTTGATGACCGACTCGCGCCCGGTGACCTTGCGGGCAAGCTTGAGTGCGGCCTCGACCGAGTTCGTGCCGGTAGGACCGGGGAACTGGACCTTGTAATCGAGCCCGCGGGGCTTGAGCACGAGCTGTTCGAACGTCTCGAGAAGGCGCCGCTTCGCGACGGTGTTCATGTCGAGGCCGTGGGTGATGCCGTCGCTCATGATGTAGTCCACGAGCGCGGACTTGAGGATCGGGTTGTTGTGCCCGTAATTGAGGGCGCCGGCGCCCGCGAAGAAGTCGAGGTAGTCCTTGCCGCTCTCACTGCGGAGCCAGGATCCGGACGCTTTTTCGAATACGGTGGGCCAGCTGCGGCTGTAGCTGCGCACTTCCGACTCGAGATGCGTGAAGATATCCATGTCGCCCGTCGTGCCGGGCTTGTGTTCCAGGATGGTCATGTGGTGGTCCTCCTGCGATATTTAAGAAACTCGAAGTGATCGATACCCGAATCTCGGGTGATCACTCTCCGATCGTGTAAAGATCCTCAGCCAGATGAGAATCCGGAAAATCGTCGGGCGCGAACAAATCGCTCCGGGTGATATGGGTTCCGCGGCGGCGAGCCAATGCGGTGAACATCGCGATCGACGCTGCGTTGTCGGGACTCACCGTGGTCTCGAGGCGGGTGACGCCGAGGGGGGCGAGCCTGTCGAGCAGAGTGTCCAGCATGCGGCCTGCGACGCCACGACCGCGCTGGTCGGCGTCGACGGCGACCTGCCATACGAACAACGTCTGTGGCGACTCGGGTCGCAGGTATCCGGTCACGAAACCGACGGCGCGGTCGTGCTCGTCGGTGGCGACCACGGAAGACTCGGCGAAATCACGGCACCACAACACATACGCGTAACCGGAATTGACATCGAGTACCTGGGAGTCGCGGGCGATCTGCCACAGCCGTTTTCCGTCGGCGATGCGCGGACTCCGGAAACTCAATTCAGCCGGCTCTACAGATGGGGTACTACTTTCCGTAACGGGCTTCATAAGTCCTCGTAACTTAACAAGATTTGATGTCGAATTCACCCGTTTCGCCTGGCTCGGGTGCTAAAGTCCGCGCTTCGTGCAGGTAGGACATGTGGTGTGATACCGGTCACGAACATGTAGCGTCTGGTCTCCTCGTAGCGATTACTTCGGGCTCGCGAGCGCGAACGGCAGCACCGCGTCGGCTCCGGCGGCGACGAGAGTCCTCGCCGCCATCGTGAGCGTCCAGCCGGTGTCGGTCACCGCATCGACGAGAAGGATCGGACCGCGCACTCCGCTGAGATCGGGCGTCTCCCACGCATCGACGAGCGCGGCGATCCGGTATGCCGAATTCGCGGCCGTCGCAGGGGGATGCCCCGTTCGGCGACGTAATACACCTAAATCCTGAAGTCGGCCCAGTTGTGACAGACGCGACGCGAGCGAGGCGGTGAGCACCGGGTGGTCCGGGGACTCGACGGCCATCACCGCGGTGGGTCGTTGCGCCCAATCCCAGGACGCGAGCACTGCCACCGACGCCTGCACCACCGCGTCGGGAACGGGACCGTCCGGAGCGTCGAGAAGCGCACGCAGGCGGGGACCCCAGCCCAGATCCGACAGTCTTCCCAGAACGCGCCCGGGCTCGGGGCCGTCGGTGATGCGGCCCGAGAGCTTCACACCGAGCGTCGCCATGCCCGTCGGCCACTGCCGTCGCGGGGGGAGGTCGACGCCGGGGCGCTCGAGGCGAGCCTTCGTCCTGGCCACCTCCGCCTCGTCCACGACGTCGGACCATCGCGACCCCGTGCAGTTGTCGCACCGGCCGCATCCCGGGGTGTCCGCGGTGAGTTCCGGATCGTCGAGCTGGCGGCGAAGGAAGACCATGCGGCACTCGGTGGTGCGCTCGTACTCGATCATCGCGTTCTGTTCGGCGGTGCGGGCTTCTTCGAGGCGGGCATACCGCTCGGCGTCGTACACCCACGGTTGTCCCGTCGCGATCCAACCGCCCTTCACCCGGCGGACCGCTCCGTCCACGTCCAGCACCTTGAGCACCATCTCGAGCCGTGACCGGTTGAGGTCGACACGCGGCTCCAATGCCTGGGTCGACAGCGGCCGTTCCGGGTCGAGCGCCTCGATGACCCGGCGCACCAGCGACTCTTCCGGGAACGCCACGGAGGCGAACCACTGCCAGATCTGCCGGTCCTCGGGGCCGGGGAGAAGCACGACTTCCGCGCGGTCCGTCGAACGGCCGGCCCGGCCGACCTGCTGGTAATAGGAGATAGGAGAGGACGGCGCCCCGAGATGGACGACGAAGCCCAGATCGGGCTTGTCGAACCCCATGCCCAGCGCCGACGTGGCGACCAGCGCCTTGACGCGGTTGGCCAGAAGGTCCGACTCGAGCTGCTCCCGTTCGGCCGGGTCGGTCTGACCGGTGTACGCGGCGACGGCGTAGCCGTGGTCCGACAGCAGTGCCGCGAGATCGCGTGCGGCCGACACCGTCAGCGTGTACACGATGCCCGAACCCGGAAGCTCGTCCAGATGCTGGGCCAGCCAGGCCGCACGACGAGCCGGTTCGTCGATGCGGACCACCGACAGGTGCAGTGAGGGGCGGTCCAGTCCGCCGCGCAGAACGAGTGTTCCGTCGGACGACGACGCCGGCTCTCCGGGCACACCCGACCGGACCTGAGCGCCGACTCCCAGTTGCGCGGCGACGTCGGCGACCACCCGATCGTTGGCGGTCGCGGTGGTGGCCAGAACCGGCACTCCGTCGCCGAGGTCGGCGACGAGCGTGCGGATACGCCGGTAGTCGGGACGGAAATCGTGGCCCCAGTCCGATACACAGTGCGCTTCGTCCACGACGACGAGACCCGCGTCGCGTGCGAGAGCCGGGAGCACCTGATCGCGGAAGTCGGGGTTGTTGAGCCGTTCCGGACTGACGAGCAGGACGTCGACATCACCGGACCGGATCCGTTCGTGGATCTCGTCCCACTCCGTCATGTTGCCGGAGTTGATGGTCGCGGCCCGCACACCTGCTCGTTCGGCGGCGGCGACCTGGTTGCGCATCAGTGCCAGCAGTGGGGACACGATCACCGTCGGGCCGTGTCCGTGCGCCCGCAGCAGTTTGGCGGAGATGAAATAGACGGCGGATTTTCCCCAACCGGTGCGCTGGACCACGAGTGCCCGGCGGCGCTGGACGACGAGCGCCTCGATCGCGGTCCACTGGTCGTCGCGCAAGCGGGCGTCCGGTCCGGCAAGCTCTCGGAGGAGGTGTTCGGCGTCGTCGCGCAGACCGTCGGTGGGGATGCTCATTGCCCCATCGTGCCCGACATCACCGACTCGTACGGTGGCACTGCGAATCGGAGCGGCCCACCGTCGGCGGGTCGGGTACGCGTTTTTTCACGACGAGTGGCGCGTTCGTTCGGTGAGCGGTGCCGAGTGAGCGACGAACGCATCCAACGGTTGTCCTCCGTCCGCCTGCCCTGCGCCACCGTCCGCGCGACGCGCGGCGCCCGGGAACCTTGTGCGCAGAGCCGAAAGTATCTGTCACACAAGATGTTTGCCCGACAAGGTGGCGTATACGATACGACGCCGGACGCCGGCCGCAACGTGATCGGGATCGCGCCCGTTCGGCGAGTGTGATCGGCGAGTCTCTCGGCCCCTCTATCCTCATCGCCATGCACGCACCCACCCTTTCCTCTGCGCCGTCGAAGGCGGAGACAGTCGCCGGAGTCACCTCCGCGGGCCGCATCCGCAACGAATCCTTCAGGCGCAAGATCGTTTCCGCAGAGGAGGCGGTGCGGCACATTCGCTCCGGCGACACCGTCGCGATCAGTGGCTTCGCGAGCGCGGGTACCCCCAAGCGGGTCACTCCGGCACTGGCCGAGCACATTCGCCGTGCTCGGGCGGGCGGTGACGACTTCACGATCAATCTTCTCACCGGAGCCTCGGTGTCGACGGAGACCGAACGGTTGCTCGCCGAGGCGGACGGCATCGCTCTGCGCATGCCGTACCAAGCCGAGCCGACCGCGCGCGGACGTATCAACGACGGCCGCATGGATTACGTCGACATCCACCTGTCGCACGTGGCGCAGCAGGTGTGGGAGGGCTACTACGGGCACGTCGACGTCGCGGTCGTCGAAGTCTCCGGCATCACCGAGTCCGGTGAACTGATCCCCGCCACCTCCGTGGGAAACAACAAGACGTGGCTCGATGTCGCCGAGAAGATCGTGCTCGAGGTCAATTCCTGGATCCCCGATGCCATGGCCGGTGTCCACGACATCTACTACGGCACCGCGCTCCCGCCGCACCGCACCCCGATCCACCTCACCGATGTCGAGGACCGGATCGGGCAGCAGACCTTCCGGGTCGACCCGGCGCGCGTGGTCGCGGTGGTCGAGACCGATGTGTCGGACAGCGCGAACCCGCTGACGGCGCCGGACGCGACCAGTCAGGCCATCGCCGGGCATGTGCTCGACTTCTTCGCGCACGAGGTGGCCGCCGGGCGCCTCCCCGCCGACACTCTGCTGCCGCTGCAGTCCGGTGTCGGCAACGTTGCCAACGCGGTGCTCGCCGGGCTCTCCAGCGGGCCGTACCGCGGGCTGACGTGCTACTCGGAGGTCATCCAGGACGGCATGCTGGAACTCATCGCGAACGGGACGGTGCGCTACGCGTCGTCCACCGCCCTCGCGCTGTCCGAGGCGGGCCTCGACGAGTTCGTGCGCAACATCGACTTCTACCGCAACCACATCGTGCTGCGCCCCCAGGAGATCAGCAACCATCCCGAGATCGTGCGCAGGCTCGGGATCATCGCCATGAACGGGATGCTCGAGGCCGACATCTACGGCAACGTCAATTCCACCCATGTCATGGGCACGCGCATCATGAACGGCATCGGTGGCTCGGGTGACTTCACCCGCAACGGTTACCTGTCGATGTTCCTCAGCCCGTCGACCGCGCGCAACGGCGCGATCTCCTCGATCGTGCCGATGGTGCCGCACGTCGACCACACGGAACACGACGTCCAGGTGATCGTCACCGAACAGGGCCTCGCCGACGTGCGCGGCCTGTCGCCGCGCCGGCGGTCCCGGGTGGTCATCGAGCGTTGTGCCCATCCCGATTTCCGGGCGGAACTACACGACTACGTCGATCGGGCCGAGGCGCTGCCCGGGGCCGGTCAGACGCCACACCTTCTCGACGAGGCGTTCTCGTTCCACAGCCGGTTCCAGCGCACCGGCACGATGCGCGCGGCCGCCGGACAGTAACGGCACAGCCGCATCGGCAGCGGGTGACGGTTCAGGGCCCGCCGATCGGGGCGGGATCGATCTCCTGCTGGGGGAGCGTCTCGGCAATGGATGCCGAAACGTCCTGCAGCGGTGTCGGTCCCGACCCGTTGGGTACCGTCAGCGCGATGTAGACGGGACGGTCGACGGCGAACCACGTGCTCGCGTCGATGCCCTGCTGTGCGCCCGAGATCTCGAACCACTGGACCTGGTCGATGACCGTCAGCGCCGCGGCCTGATCGAATTCGGCGGGCCGCTCGAGTCCGCATCGCAACACGACCTCCGCGCCGTCTGCGGACTGCCACGCCGCGGCGCCGGCCGGTGCGGGATCGGCGAGTTCGGCGCGCGTGTAGTCGCCGAGATCCTCGGGCAGCGCGCCGAGCAGTGAGGTGCAGGATTCCGACTCGGCGTCGGGGGCGGGCACCGGACCCAGCCCGACCGGAGAGTTGACCGGGGTGCGCGCGACGAACACGGCGGCAACCACCACGCCCACCAGCAGTGCCACCGGCAGCGCGATCGCAGTCGCGATCAGTGCGGGATGGCGACGCGGTTCGGAGGGTGTCGTCTGCTCGGACCCGGCGGTGTCGGCGGGTTCCTGCTCGTCAGGACCCTGGTCGCCGGGTTCCTGCTCGGAAGAATGTGTGTTGTTCATGGTGTCCAGCGTCGGAGGGATGATGTCGGCAACGGTAGCGTGGAACGAACGTAGCAGGGGGCGTACCGGCCCGTATCCGCTGCCGACCGAGAAAGAGGCGCCCATCACCGTGGCAGATCAGACCGGCCCCACCGTCTCCGACATCGGCGAGTTTCCCGCCATCGCCCGTGCGATCGCGGGACGACGGCAACCCCGCACGACCCTGGTAGGACCGGGGCACGACTCTGCGGTCGTCGCCGCGGCCGACGGGAGAATCGCGGTATCCACCGACATGCTGGTCGAGGGCCGGCACTTTCGCTTCGACTGGTCGAGCCCGCACGAGGTCGGACGCAAAGCCGTCGCGCAGAACGGTGCCGATGTCGCCGCGATCGGGGCCCGGCCGGTCGCGTTCGTCGTGGGACTCGGCTGCCCGCCGGAGACGCCCGCCGCCGTGCTCGACGAGATCTCCGCAGGCATCGGTGAAGCAGCCGAAGCGCTCGGAGCAGGAGTTGTCGGCGGCGATCTCGTCCAGGCGCGCGAGGTGATCGTGTCGGTCACGGTCCTCGGTGACCTGGAGGGTCGTGCGCCGTTGCTGCGCTCGGGTGCCCGCCCCGGGGACGTCGTGGCTCTCGCCGGGAATGTGGGGCGGTCGGCAGCAGGTCTCGCCGTGCTCGTCGCCGGCCTCGACGGTTATCGGGATCTCGTCGACGCGCACCGCGTGCCCTCACCCCCGTACGACGCCGGCCCCGCCGCCGCCGATGCCGGTGCCCGCGCCGGAACCGACATCTCCGACGGTCTCGTCGCCGACCTCGGGCACATCGCCACCGCGTCGGACGTTGCGATCGATGTGGATCGCGCCGCGATCACACCCGACGAGCGTCTCGTCGCCGCCGGGGCGGAGTTGGGCGCGGACCCGTGGGAATGGGTGCTCGCAGGCGGCGAGGATCACGCGCTGGCAGCGTGCTTCCCGCCGGGCGTGATGCTGCCCAGCGGGTGGCGGCGCATCGGAACCGTGCGGCAGGGGCGCGGGGTGACCGTCGACGGCAGGCCTCCGGCCGGTCCCGGAGGGTGGCACAGCTTTTCGCCCGGTACCTCGAGATAGGTTGGGCGACATGGCTCTCTATGCACTCGGTGATCGCGTTCCCGATATCCACCCCGATGCCTGGATTCATCCCGATGCGGTCGTGATCGGAAACGTCACACTCGGTG
The DNA here is from genome assembly GCF_049311045.1 of Rhodococcus sp. 7Tela_A2. Taxonomy (NCBI): domain Bacteria; kingdom Bacillati; phylum Actinomycetota; class Actinomycetes; order Mycobacteriales; family Nocardiaceae; genus Rhodococcus; species Rhodococcus sp. 7Tela_A2. Next base: position 19,176 of record NZ_JAXION010000021.1, read on the forward strand.
CCCGCGCGTCGGTATGGCCCACGGCGGTCCTGCGCGCGGACTACGGGACGATCACCATCGGTGAGGAAACCAACATCCAGGACGGAACGATCGTCCACTGCACCGCGATCGAGCCCACCGTCATCGGCGCGCGGTGTGTGGTGGGGCACAACGTGCACATCGAGGGCGCGACGATCGGCGACGGCGCTCTCATCGGATCCGGATCGCTCGTCCTCAACGGATCGACCATCGGCGCCGGCGCCCAGGTTGCCGCCGGAGCGCTGATCCCGCCGCGATTCGAGTTGCCGGCCCGCCGGATGGCGATGGGCGTGCCCGCAAAGGTTCGCGACGGAGTCGAGGTCCCGGAAGGCCACTTCGACGCGAACGCGAAGATGTATGCGGCCAACGCCGAGTACTACCGCACCGCACTGCGTCGCCTCGACTGACCGGGCCACCATCGTGTCGGGGGAAACCAGTGCACGACCCGCGACAACAAGCACGAATCAGGAGCAGGAGAACGTGACAGAGCAGGCCGCCCGAGTGAGCAAGCCGTTGTCCGAGATCATCGAGCCCGGCTGGGCGCAGGCGCTCGCTCCGGTCGCCGACGACATCGCCTCGATGGGACAGTTCCTGCGGGCGGAACTGGCAGCGGGGCGTTCCTACCTTCCGGCCGGGGCCGATGTCTTGCGGGCATTCGCGCAACCCTTCGACGAGGTGCGGGTGCTCATCGTCGGACAGGATCCGTATCCGACTCCGGGACATGCTGTGGGGCTGAGCTTTTCGGTGGATCCGGCGGTACGGCCCATTCCCCGCAGCCTGACCAATATCTATCGCGAGTACACCGAGGATCTCGGATTGCCGCTGCCCCCGAACGGTGATCTCTCACCGTGGACCGAACGCGGCGTGCTGCTGCTCAACCGGGTTCTCACCGTAGCTCCGGGACAGGCCGCCTCACATCGGGGCAAGGGCTGGGAGAAAGTCACCGAGCAAGCGATCCGCGCGCTGGTTGCCCGTCGGGCACCGCTCGTCGCCATCCTGTGGGGTCGCGACGCCGGGACTCTCGTACCGATGCTCGGTGATGTGCCCACGGTGCAGTCGGCGCATCCGTCGCCGTTGTCGGCGTCGCGCGGATTCTTCGGGTCGCGGCCCTTCAGCCGGGCGAACGCGCTGCTCGTCGAACAGGGCGCGGAGCCGGTGGACTGGCGACTGGCCTGACCACCGGCACCGCACCGCACGTCGTCAGGAGCGAGCGCGCACAGCAGACCAGTCGGGGCGGCGCTTCTCGACGAACGAGTCGACGCCTTCGATGCCCGTGGGTGTGGTCGCGGCTGCCGAGATGGCAGCGGCTTCGGCGTCGAGATGATCGGAGAGCGACCGGGAATCGGACTCGGCGACGAGTTTCCGGATGGACGCGTACGACTGGGTCGGACCGTGAGCGAGGGTCCGGGCGATACGCAGCGCCTCGCTCCCGATCTCGTCGTCGGCCACCAACCTGCTGAGCAGTCCGAGCCGGACGCCTTCGTCGGCGTTGATCACCGCGTCGGTCATGATGATCTCCCGCGCGCGTGCAGGACCGACGATCCGGGGCAAGGTCCACGACATGCCGCCGTCGGGGGAAAATCCGATCGACGGGTAGGCGGCACGCATCTTGGTGCCGGGACCGGCGAGCGCGATGTCGGCATGCAGAACGATGCTCATGCCGGCGCCGGCGGCCCAGCCGTGCACAGCCGCGACGACCGGAACGCCGATCGCGTCGATCTCCCGGATGAAATCGTGGAACAGGTTCGCGATGTCGAACAGATGCGCGCCCCGGTCCTCGGCACCCGCGAAGCCGCGGACGTTGCCGCCCGCGCAGAAATTGCTGCCCTCGCCGACGAGCAGGACCGCACCGATCTCGGGACCGGCGGCCCGGAGTGCCGCGGTGCCCTGTTCCATCCCCGCGGGGGACAGGGAAGTGCCGTGCTCGGCGGTGGCCACGGCGATCTGCAGCACGCCGTCCTCGATCTGCACGAGGGACTTATTGTTTTCGCTCATTCCGGCACACTATCCGGCACCCGACGCGAACGACGGACGCCCCCCCCGCGGTCACCGCGGGGGGCCCGGGCCGATTGCGCGGGGGGGGGGTGGCTCTGCAGCTCGACCTAGGTCAGCGCGTAACCTTGCCTGCCTTCAGGCAGGAGGTGCACACGTTGATCTTGCGGGTGTTGCCCGGGGCAACCTGAGCGCGGACGCTCTGGATGTTCGGGTTCCAGCGACGATTGGTACGCCGGTGCGAGTGCGAGACCGACTTCCCGAAGCCGGGGCCCTTGGCGCATACGTCGCAGACGGCAGCCATGTCGCGAACTCCTTGTGTGTCTAGTGGATAATGCATCTTCTCTGGTCTTGCTTCGCGTCCTACAAACACGGGGAACAGGGTCACCCGTGCGAGGCAACCCAATCAGCTTAGCGAACTCCACGGCGGATGACCAAACCGGACGTATGCACGACCCCCGGCTACTCTTTCGGGCAGAGGATGAACAGCGACGTAGAGGGGTGTGAGCTGGTGCTCGAGGTCGGGGACACGGTCGGCGGGCGCGCGCTGCGGCGATGGGCCGAGATCGCGCTCGAAGCCCTCGAAGAGCGCCGCCACGAGATCAACACCCTCAACGTCTTCCCTGTTCCGGACGGCGATACCGGCACCAACCTCGTGCTCACTCTCCAGTCCGCCGTCGAGAACATCGGTGGCCCCGTCGACGGTGCGCTCACCGCGTGGGACGTGTCGGAGCGCCTGGCACGCGGCGCGTTTCTCGGCGCCCGGGGGAACTCGGGAGTCATCGTCGCCCAGGCCTTGCGAGGAGTCGCCGACGCCATGTCCGGGCACACCACCGTCGACGGCCGCGGACTCGCGGACGCACTGGCGCGGGCGTCGACACTGGTGATGAAAGCGCTGAGCACGCCCGCCGAAGGCACCATCGTCAGTGTCCTCGACGCCGCGGCGGACGGTGCGGAACGTGCGGCCCGTGACCCCGGTGCCACGGTCTGCGACGTCACGGTGGCCGCCGCCGACGCTGCAGCGGACGCCCTGCAGCGAACCCCTGCGCAACTCGACGTACTGGCCGAAGCGGGAGTCGTCGATGCCGGCGGCCTCGGACTCGTGATACTCCTCGACTGCCTGGTCGAAGTCACCACCGGGCAACGGCCCCGCCGTCGCATCCAGGTCACCGGACCACCCGTCCCGGCGGCGGCGAGTTCCGCGTCCGAACCCTCCCGTGCACCGCGGACCGAGACGCAGCAGGACTACGAAGTGATGTACGTCGTCGAGCGCGCCGAGATCGAGGACATCGACGTCCTCCGGGTCCGGCTCGACGCGCTGGGCGACTCGGTGGCGGTCGTCGGGGACGGCGCCGGGTCCTGGTCGGTCCATGTGCACTGCTGCGATCCCGGCGCTGCGGTGGAAGCCGGACTCGCCGCCGGTTCCCTGATCCGCATCGACATCACGTGCTTCGCGCTGGACGCCGCGACAGGCGACGCGTGCTCGGCGCAGCCCGGTATTCCCGCCACGGTGGTGCCGCTCACGGCAGTCGGTACCGCGCCGCGGGCTGTACTCGCTGTGGTGGCAGGCCACGGCACGAGGGAGTTGTTCGAATCCGAAGGTGCCGCCGTGTTGCACGCGGACACGGACTTCGGTCCGCACCTCCTCCTCGAGGCGATTCGCGCCCTGCCCAGCGGTGACGTGCTGGTCCTGCCGAACGGTTCACTGTCGGCGCAGGACGTCGTCGCCGTGGGTGTGCAGGCTCGGTCCGAGAACCGGAACGTGATGTTCCTGCCGAGTTCGTCGATGGTGCAGGGGCTGGCGGCGCTGGCCGTCCACGATCCCGGCCGCGCGACGGTCGACGACGCGTTCGCGATGTCCGAAGCCGCGGCCGCCGTCCGGTGGGGTTCGTTGCGCATAGCAGAGGAACGGGCTCTGACCTGGGTGGGAACGTGCGAGCCGGGCGACAGCCTCGGCTTGTCGGGACATGATGTCGTAGTCATCGAGCATGATCTGGTGGCAGCGGGAGTGTCTCTGCTCGACAAGATCCTCGCCGCGGGCGGAGAGCTCGTGACGATGCTGGTCGGCTCCGACGCTCCCGACGGACTTGCCGAGCAGCTGACCGAGCACCTCGATCGCCGTCATCCCGCGCTGGAGGTTGTGGTGTACCGGGGCGGCCAGTGCAGCGACCTGCTGCAGCTCGGCGTCGAGTAGTCGGTGCGCCGCGAGGGCCACCACACGGAATGCGGAAGGGACGGCAGTGGCGACACTCGCGGACCGGCTCGATCATCTCCTCGGGCACAAGACGGCGGATGCCCTGTCCGACGCGTTCGGGATGACCACCGTCGAGGACCTGCTGCGGCACTACCCGCACCGTTACGCGACGCAAGGAGCGGAACTCGGCGAGAGCCGCCCCGTCGAAGGCCAGCACATCACGATCATCGCGCGTGTCGAATCCGCCCAGGAAGTGCCGATGAAATCGCGCGCGGGCAAGCGACTCGCGGTCCGGCTGCGATCCGACCGGCACACCATCGACGTCACGTTCTTCAACCCGCACAAGGTCAAGCACAACATCAAACCGGGCGTCCGGGCGATGTTCTCCGGCACCGTCAAGTACTTCCGCGACAAGTGGAGCCTGACCCACCCCAGCTACGTGGTTCTGCCCGAACCTCGCACCGCCGACGACCTCGTCTCCGCAGCCCCCGCGCGCGTCCGAGGTGCGGGTGCGCTCGCCGGCCTCGCACGTACCGCGCAGGACGCGGCGGGTGTCGACATGTCGGTGTTCGACCGCGCGTTGATCCCGATGTACCCCGCGACCCGCGACGTCGAGTCGTGGACGGTGATGCGCTGTGTGCGCCAAGTCCTCGACCAGCTCGATCCCGTGGAAGACCCGCTGCCCGACTGGGTGCTGGCCGACCGGGGTTTCATCGGCCTCGACGAGGCGCTGCGCTCGGTCCATCTCCCCGACACCAAGGAGGAGGTGGACCGCGCCCGCGACCGGCTCAAGTTCGACGAAGCCACGGCCGTGCAGCTCGTGCTGGCGCAACGGCGCCACGACGTGGAGGTGCGCTCGGCACCGGCGTGCGCGCGCCGCGACGGGGGACTGGCCGAGGAGTTCGATCGGCGTCTGCCCTTCGAGCTGACCGCGGGCCAGCTCGCCGTCGCCGAAGAGATCTCCGCCGACGTGTCGCGTCCGCACCCGATGAACCGGTTGCTACAGGGCGAGGTGGGTTCCGGTAAGACGATCGTGGCGTTGCGGGCGATGCTGCAGGTGATCGACGCGGGACACCAGTGTGCGCTGCTCGCACCCACCGAGGTGCTCGCGGCGCAGCACGCCCGGTCATTGACCGCGATGCTCGGCGATCTGGCGTCGGCCGGAGAACTCGGAGCTCATGAACTCGCGACCCGCGTGACTCTGCTCACCGGCTCGATGAGTACGGCCCGGAAGCGGAAGGCGCTCAACGAGGCGGTCACCGGCGACGCCGGGATCGTCATCGGCACGCACGCGCTGATCCAGGACGGTGTGAACTTCTTCGACCTGGGACTGGTCGTCGTCGACGAGCAACACCGCTTCGGTGTCGAACAGCGTGATTCGCTGCGTTCCCGCGGCCGCGACGGCGCGTCCCCGCACGTGCTCGTGATGACCGCGACACCGATCCCGCGCACCATCGCGATGACGGTGCTCGGCGACCTCGAGGTCTCCACCCTCCGGGAACTGCCGCGTGGTCGTTCGCCGATCGTGAGCCGGGTGGTGCCGGCGAAAGTGCATCCGACGTGGGTCGACCGCGCCTGGGAACGCATCCGGGAGGAGGTCGCGGAGGGCAGGCAGGCCTATGTGGTGTGCTCGAGGATCGGCGACGGAGATACCGACGAGGACCTTCCCGTCGACCCGGGCGAGCAGGGCGCCGCGCCGGCCGGAAAGTCGCGCGCACGCGCGTCCGGTGCGCAGGAGCCCCCCGAGACGACCTCCGTGCTCGAACTTCACGAGATGCTCGCCTCCGGCCCTCTCCGCGATCTGAACGTCGGGCTCCTCCACGGCCGGTTGCCCGCCGACGACAAGGACGCGGTCATGCGCGAGTTCAACGACGGTGCCGTCGACGTGCTCGTCTGCACCACCGTCGTCGCGGGGGGGGGGGGGGGGGCCGCGGCCCCCCCGCCGCCGGGGGGGGGCGCCGCCCCCCCCCCCCGATTCGGTGTGAGCCAGTTGCACCAGTTGCGCGGGCGCGTCGGCCGAGGTGGTCACCAGGGCTTGTGCCTGCTGGTGACCGACACGAAGCCGGGATCCCCGACGATGACCCGCCTCCAGGCGGTCGCGGGAACGACCGACGGGTTCGAACTCGCGCAACTCGACCTGCAGTTGCGCCGCGAGGGCGATGTTCTGGGCAAGGCGCAGTCGGGCACGGTGACCACGCTGCGTCTGCTTTCGCTCGTCGACGACGGGGACGTCATCGAAGCCGCCCGGGCGTTCGCGCGGACCGTCACCGATCAGGACCCGGGACTACGGGAGCACCCGGGTCTGGCGAGCATGGTGACGGCCGCGCTCGACACCGAGAGCATCGAGTATCTGGACAAGTCCTGAGCCGCGATCCCGGTGTTACGTTTCGCGCACCGTCTCCGGGAGCGGGCCGAGAGGTTACGGCGAGAGGGCTGAGGGGATTGCCGGCGTGTTACCTCTGAGACGTCTGAATTGTTCCAGTCGTCACAGGTAGCCACACTTTCCCAGGATATGGAACCGGGGCAGCGAATCGATTGTTACGTCGCGGTACCGTCGTCCAATGTTCTCCAAAGTGCTTGTCGCCAACCGTGGCGAGATCGCGATCCGGGCGTTCCGTGCCGCCTACGAACTGGGCGCCGGAACTGTCGCGGTGTTCCCGTACGAAGACCGCAACTCGCTCCACCGCCTGAAAGCGGACGAGGCGTACCAGATCGGTGAGGAAGGCCATCCCGTCCGGACGTACCTGTCCGTGGACCGGATCGTCGACGCCGCCGTGTCCGCCGGGGCCGACGCGATCTATCCCGGTTACGGCTTCCTCTCGGAGAACCCCGAACTGGCAGCGGCATGCGCGAACGCCGGCATCACCTTCGTCGGCCCGCCCGCCGAGATCCTCGAGCTGACCGGAAACAAGGCGCGCGCGATCGCAGCGGCGAAAGCCGCCGGTCTGCCGGTGCTGGCGTCGTCGGAACCCTCCGCCGACGTCGACGCTCTGGTGGCCGCGTCCGAGAACATGCATTTCCCGATCTTCGTCAAGGCCGTCGCCGGCGGTGGCGGACGAGGCATGCGCCGCGTCGCCGAGCCCGATCAGTTGCGGGAGTCCATCGAAGCCGCGTCGCGTGAAGCCGACGCCGCCTTCGGCGATCCGACCGTGTTCCTCGAGCAGGCCGTGGTCAACCCCCGGCACATCGAGGTGCAGATCCTCGCCGACAACTACGGCAACGTCATCCATCTCTACGAGCGCGACTGCTCGCTTCAGCGCCGCCACCAGAAGGTGATCGAGTTGGCGCCCGCGCCGAACCTCGACCCCGCACTCCGCGATCGCATCTGCGCGGACGCGGTCGCGTTCGCACGGGAGATCGGTTACCAGTGCGCAGGCACGGTCGAATTCCTCGTCGACGAGCGCGGCAACCACGTGTTCATCGAGATGAACCCGCGCATCCAGGTCGAGCACACGGTCACCGAGGAGATCACCGACGTCGACCTCGTCCAGGCACAGCTGCGCATCGCAGCCGGCGAATCGCTCGAGGATCTGGGGTTGAGCCAGGACAAGATCACCATCCGCGGTGCCGCGCTGCAGTGCCGCATCACGACGGAGGATCCCGCCAACGGGTTCCGGCCCGATACCGGACGCATCACCGGCTACCGGACCCCCGGGGGCGCCGGGTTCCGCCGCCGCGGGGGCCCCCCCAACACCCCGCCCCTCCCGGCCGGCCGCGGCGCCGCGGACTTCCGGGCCGGGCGCGTCAACACCTCGTTCATCGAGCAGCGCCCGCAGCTTCTGACGCTGCGCTCGTCGGCGGACCGCGGAACGAAAATCCTCACCTACCTGGCCGACGTCACGGTCAACAAACCGCACGGTGAGCGGCCGACCACGGTCTACCCGCACGACAAGCTGCCGGACATCGATCTGAGCACCCCGCCGCCGGCAGGCTCGCGGCAACGGCTTCTCGAACTCGGCCCCGAGGGGTTCGCACGCGCCCTGCGCGAGCAGAAGGCGGTCGGCGTCACCGACACCACCTTCCGCGATGCGCACCAGTCGCTGCTCGCGACGCGGGTCCGCAGCAAGGACCTGCTCACCGTCGCCGGGCACGTCGCCCGGATGACGCCCGAACTGCTCTCGATCGAGGCCTGGGGCGGCGCGACCTACGACGTGGCACTGCGCTTCCTGCACGAGGATCCGTGGGAACGGCTCGCCGCACTGCGCGAAGCGATCCCGAACATCAATCTCCAGATGCTCCTGCGGGGCCGCAACACCGTCGGCTACACCCCGTACCCCGAGGCCGTGACCCGTGCCTTCGTGCAGGAAGCCGCGGCCACGGGCATCGACATCTTCCGCATCTTCGACGCACTCAACAATGTCGATCAGATGCGCCCCGCGATCGACGCGGTCCGGGAGACCGGCACGACGATCGCCGAGGTCGCCCTGTCGTACACCGGTGATCTGTCGAACCCGAACGAGACGATCTACACCCTCGACTACTACCTGAAGCTGGCCGAGCAGATCGTCGAGGCCGGCGCGCATGTGCTCGCCATCAAGGACATGGCCGGACTTCTGCGCGCACCCGCCGCGGCCACTCTCGTGTCGGCATTGCGCAAGAATTTCGACCTCCCGGTGCACGTGCACACCCACGACACCCCCGGTGGCCAGCTGGCGACCTACCTCGCGGTGTGGCACGCGGGCGCCGACGCGGTCGACGGTGCGTCGGCGGCGTTGGCCGGAACGACGAGCCAGCCGGCGTTGTCGGCGATCGTGGCCGCAGCGGCGAACAGCGAGTTCGACACAGGCCTGGATCTGCAGGCCGTGTGCGACCTCGAGCCGTACTGGGAGGCGCTGCGCAAGGTCTACAAGCCGTTCGAGTCGGGCCTTCCGGCTCCGACCGGTCGCGTCTACACCCACGAGATTCCGGGTGGTCAGCTGTCGAACCTGCGTCAGCAGGCCATCGCACTGGGTCTCGGCGACCGCTTCGAAGACGTCGAGGCGGCGTACGCCGGAGCCGACCGCCTGCTCGGGCGGCTCATCAAGGTCACACCGTCGTCGAAGGTGGTCGGCGACCTCGCGCTGCACCTCGTCGGTGCGGGCGTGTCGGTCGACGAGTTCGCGGCGGACCCGGGCAAGTTCGACATCCCGGATTCGGTGATCGGATTCCTGCGCGGCGACCTGGGCACGCCGGCGGGCGGATGGCCCGAGCCGTTCCGCAGCAAGGCGCTGGCGGGCCGTGCCGACGCGAAGCCGGAAAAGCAGCTGACCGCGGACGAAGAAAAAGGCCTGGTCGCGTCGTCGTCCGAACGCCGGCGCACGCTCAACCGGCTGCTGTTTCCCGGCCCCGCCAAGGACTTCGAGAACCACCGCGAGCAGTACGGGGACACCACAGAGCTGTCCGCCAACCAGTTCTTCTACGGGCTCCGGCAGAGTGACGAACACCGGGTGCGCCTGGACAAGGGCGTCGAACTGCTCATCGGACTCGAGGCGATCTCGGACGCCGACGAGCGCGGTTTCCGCACGGTGATGTGCATTCTCAACGGGCAGTTGCGCCCGGTGGCGGTGCGTGACCGCTCCGTCGCGTCCGAGGTGCCCGCGGCGGAGAAGGCCGACCGGAACCACCCCGGCCACGTCGCGGCGCCGTTCGCCGGAATGGTGACCCTGGTGGTCTCCGAAGGCCAGACCGTCTCGGCCGGCGACACCGTCGCGACCATCGAGGCGATGAAGATGGAAGCGGCGATCACCGCTCCTCGCGGAGGCCGCGTCGCGCGGGTCGCGATCGGTCCCGTGCAGCAGGTCGAAGGCGGCGACCTGCTCGTGGAGGTGTCCACCGCGGACAGCGCCGAGTGACACGCATCGTTGCCGGGACGGCCGGGGGGGGGGGCCGGGGGGGGCCGCCCCGCGGGACCCGGCCTACCTCGGAGCGGGTGCGCGAGGCGCTCTTCAGTTCGCTCGAAGCACGAATGGACCTCGACGGTGCCGCGGTCCTGGACCTGTTTGCCGGGTCGGGCGCACTCGGCCTCGAAGCACTGTCGAGGGGCGCTGCTCATGCCCTGCTCGTCGAATCGGATGCGAAAGCGGCCGCGGTGATCCGGGAGAACATCGCGACCGTGCGGGTGCCGGGAGCCGTCTTGCGTACGGCACCGGTGGCGGCGGTGCTCGCCGCTCCTGCCGATCGGGTGTACGACCTCGTGCTCGCCGATCCGCCCTACGCCGTGGACGAGCAGCAGATCGCGGCGATACTGGACGCGCTCCTTGCCGGCGGCTGGGTAGGGGAGGACTCCGTCGTGGTGCTCGAGCGGTCGTCACGATCACCGGAAACGGTGTGGCCGGACGCATTCGAGCCGGGACGTACACGTAGATATGGGGAGAGCAGGATCGAAATCGCTACCTGCTACGGTGCTGGGTCATGAGCCGTGCGGTCTGCCCAGGATCCTTCGACCCGGTGACCAACGGGCACCTCGACGTCATCGGACGGACTTCCCTCCAGTTCGACGAGGTCGTGGTGACGGTGGTGATCAACCCGAACAAGCAGGGGATGTTCACCGTTCCGGAGCGACTCGACATGCTCGCCGAAGCGACATCGCATCTGGGGAACGTGACTGTCGATTCGTGGCAGGGCCTTCTCGTCGACTACGCGAAGGCGAACGACATCTCCGCGATCGTCAAAGGTCTGCGCGGCGCCAACGACTTCGACTACGAGTTGCAGATGGCCCAGATGAACCACAAGCTCACCGGTGTCGACACCCTGTTCGTGGCGACCAATCCTGCTTTCGGTTACCTCTCCAGTTCCTTGGTCAAGGAGGTCGCGACGTACGGGGGAGACGTGCACGACATGCTGCCGGCGGCCGTCCATGAACGGCTGCTCGCCCGCATTGCCGAACGGGCCGCTGTCCGCAACGGCGGCCGCTGAGCGAGACTTTTCACACTCTCTCCGGTTTCTCGCGGTTTCTCGACACACCGGCGCGGGGAACACCTGCTGGGGCCGCGCTGCGGCAGACTGGATGCGGCACGGTCGCAGCGGCCGGGTGAAGCGAGTGATTGGGGTAGAACGTGTACCGGGTATTCGAGGCACTCGACGAACTGGTCGCGATCGTCGAAGAGGCGCGCAGCGTCCCGATGACCGCGAGCTGTGTGGTTCCCCGCGGTGACGTACTCGAGCTTCTCGACGACGTCCGCGACGCACTGCCGCCCGAACTCGACGATGCACAGGACGTCCTCGACCATCGCGACAAGCTGATCGACGACGCGCGTGCGCAAGCCGACAAGACCGTCGGAGACGCCGACGAGGAGGCCCGCGCGCTCCGCGAGACCGCGCGCGCCGACGCCGACCGGATGCTCGCGGACGCGAAGGCCCAGGCCGATCGCATGGTCGGGGAGGCGCGTGCGCACGCCGACGAACTGGTGCAGGACGCGCGGGTCGAAGCGGACGATCTCATCACCGACGGCAAGCAGCAGTACGAACTTCTCACCGGCAGGGCACGCGCCGACGCCGAACGTCTGGCCGAGGCCGGGCAGGCCTCGTACGAGCGGTCGGTGGCCGACGGTGAGGCGGAGAAGGCACGCCTGGTGTCGCAGACCGAAGTGGTGCAGGCCGCGCACGCGGAGTCGGCCCGGGTCATCGACTCCGCCCACGCCGAGTCGGACCGGTTGCGCACCGAATGCGACGAATACATCGACAGCAAGCTCGCGGAGTTCGAGGAACTCCTCGGAGGCACGCTGCGGTCGGTAGGCCGCGGACGTCAGCAGTTGCGTACCTCCGGCGTTCCCGACTACGCGGAAGCCGATCATCGCGCTGTACGCCGGCGCTGACCGACGCAGCGAGCCGGAGTATCCGACGGTTTCCTGCCGGGGGTGTGATCGCGTATTATAGAACGGTTGCCCAATCACTTGGCAGTGCCGTCTATCCGAAAGTGAGTTTTCGTGTCCTCCCGCCATACCAACGCGTCTCGTCGCGATCGAGAGGGCGGTCTGGTTCTGGATACGCTCTCCCTGGGCAGGCGCCCAGGCTCCATGCGTACGGTAGAGCGCGTCGTTCCGTCTCCCTCTCGGATCGGGCTCGATCTGATCGCGATCGAGCCAGGAACCGATATCGCACTCGATCTTCGGATGGAGGCGGTGTCCGAAGGTGTTCTGGTCACGGGTACAGTTCGATCCGAGGCTGTCGGTGAGTGCTCGCGTTGTCTCGAGCAGTTCACCGAACCTGTCGATCTGTTTCTCACCGAGTTGTTCGCCTACCCGAACAGCGTCACGGATCAGACTTCCGCCGAAGATGAGGTCTACCGGGTCGAAGACGACCTGATCGACCTCGAACCCGTCCTCGTCGATGCCGTGGGCCTGGAGCTTCCGCTCCAGCCGCTGTGCAGCGACGACTGTGCGGGCTTGTGTCCCGAATGCGGCATTCGCCTGGCGATTGCGGAATCCGGGCACGGGCATGAGATAATGGATCCTCGCTGGGCTGGGTTGGCAGCCAAGTTCGGTGCAGGCTCCGAAAAATCCAGCAGTGAAATCGTCAGCATGAACAACGAGGAGAAGTAGACGTGGCCGTCCCCAAGCGCAGAATGTCGCGTTCCAATACCCGGTCGCGGCGCAGCCAGTGGAACACCACTGCGCCGACGCTCGTTACCTGCCCGAACCGTGGCTGCGGCGAGAAGAAGCTGCCCCACGTGGCGTGCCCGTCGTGCGGTACGTACAACGGCCGTCAGGTGACCGCGCCCGTCTAGTAACGGTATTCACGTGACGAGCAAGTCGACCAATACACCACCCGTGGGCGACGAGGAGCAGTACACACCTCTCCTCGTCGCCCTCGGCGTGACTTTGGAACCCGAATTATTGATCCTGGCGTTGACGCACCGCTCGTACGCGTACGAGAACGGCGGTCTTCCCACCAACGAACGTCTCGAGTTTCTCGGCGACGCGGTCCTCGGACTCGCCGTCACGGAAAAGCTCTATCTGACCCACCCGGACAAGTCCGAGGGTGAGCTCGCGAAGATCCGTGCGAGCGTCGTCAACATGCACGCTCTCGCGGAGGTCGCGCGCAAGCTCGGCCCCGGTGGACTCGGCGCACACCTGCTTCTCGGTAAGGGTGAAGAACTCACAGGAGGCAAGGACAAGGCCAGCATTCTCGCCGACGGCATGGAATCCCTGCTCGGCGCCGTGCATCTGCAGCACGGCATCGACGTGGCCCGCGAGGTGGTACTGCGTCTGTTCAGTGATCTCCTCGAGCGCGGCCCGCGCCTGGGCGCCGGTCTCGACTGGAAGACGAGCCTGCAGGAACTCACTGCGGAGCGAGGCCTCGGTGTTCCGGTGTACGAGATCACCGCGACCGGTCCCGATCACGACAAGGAATTCACCGCCACCGCGATCATCGGCGGTACTCCACTCGGTGTCGGCATAGGCCGGACCAAGAAGGAAGCAGAACAGAAGGCGGCAGCCACGGCGTGGCAGGCGCTCTCCGATCAGTCCGCCGGCGAGACCGCAGAGACGGACGCTTCTTCCGAGGACGCCTGAGCACGTGCCCGAACTCCCCGAGGTGGAAGTGGTCCGTCGGGGTCTCGAGGCGCACATCCTCGGCGCGACCATCGAGTCCGTTCAGGTTCTGCACCCACGCGCGGTGCGCCGGCACGAACCGGGACCGCGTGATCTCGCGCTGCAACTGACCGGGCAGCACATCACCGCAGCGGAGCGGCGCGGCAAGTACATGTGGCTCGTGCTCGAGCCCGGCGACATCGCACTCGTCGTACACCTCGGAATGAGCGGTCAGATGCTCGTGCAACCCCCGACGGTGCCCCAGGAGAAGCATTTACGCATCCGGGCTGTCCTCGACAACGGGGCAGAACTGCGCTTCGTCGACCAGCGGACGTTCGGGGGATGGGCGCTCGCGCCGCTCCTCGACGTCGACGGAGCACGCCTCCCGCTGCCGGTCGCGCACATCGCGCGCGACCCCATGGATCCGCGGTTCGACCCTGATGCGGTCGTAAAGGTGTTGCGCGGCAAGCACACCGAGATCAAACGAGCACTCCTCGATCAAACGGTGGTGTCCGGCATCGGGAACATCTACGCCGACGAAGCGCTGTGGCGCGCCAAGATCCACGGCAACCGCCTCACCGACAGCCTGTCCGGACCGAAACTGAAATCGGTCCTCGAGGCAGCGCGAGAGGTGATGGGGGAGGCGCTCGACCAGGGCGGCACCTCGTTCGATGCGCTGTACGTCAACGTGAACGGTGAATCGGGTTACTTCGAGCGGTCGCTCAACGTGTACGGCCAGGAGAACCTGCCGTGCAGGCGGTGCGGGGCTCCCATCCGGCGTGAGAAGTTCATGAACCGCTCCTCGTACAGTTGCCCCAAGTGCCAGCCGCGGCCGCGCGCCGGGCGGTGAGCGGATCCGAGGTCCTGCGTGCGGCCCGTGTCGGCCGCGCATGGCAGGATTCTCCGTATGGCTGACCCGACTCCTGATACCGCGCCCACCGAGTTGTGGGTGGAGCGCACCGGCACCCGTCGCTACACCGGCCGCAGCTCACGCGGCGCCGAAGTGGCCATCGGTTCCGAAGGCGTCGAAGGGGTGTTCACCCCCGGAGAACTGCTCAAGATCGCACTCGCCGCATGCTCGGGAATGAGCTCGGACTTTCCGCTCTCCCGCAGGCTCGGCGACGATTACGACGCCACCATCCGCGTCGCGGGTGCCGCCGATCGTGAGAACGAGGTCTACCCGCACCTGGCCGAGAACCTCGAGGTCGACATGTCCGAACTCGACGCCGACGCGCAGCAACGCCTCATCGCACTCGTCGAGCGTTCCATCGCCAAGGTGTGCACGGTGGGACGGACTCTCGAGCGCGGCACCCAGGTGACGCTGACCATCACCCCGGACGCGTAGGGACATCGTGGCCGAGACACCGCAGCGCCTGACCGCGTGGGTGCACGGACGCGTGCAAGGCGTCGGATTCCGCTGGTGGACGCGGGCGCGCGCACTCGAACTCGGTCTGGTCGGTCACGCCACCAACCACCCCGACGGGCGGGTCCTCGTCATCGCCGAGGGTCCGCTCGCCGACCTGGAACGGCTCCTCGACCTGCTCCGCTCGCCGGGGACGCCGGGCGAGGTCCGGCTCGTCGTCGAGAGCTGGGAACCTGCGCGGGGCGGGCTGACCGGGTTCGTCGAGCGCTGAGTCGCCGGTAAGGTTCTCTCCCATGCACTTGAAGAGTCTGACGCTGAAGGGCTTCAAGTCTTTCGCGTCGTCGACGACTCTGCGCTTCGAGCCCGGTATCACCTGCGTCGTCGGACCGAACGGCTCCGGCAAATCCAACGTCGTCGATGCCCTCACCTGGGTCATGGGGGAGCAGGGCGCCAAAGCGCTGCGCGGCGGCAAGATGCAGGACGTCATCTTCGCGGGCACCGCGGGCAGGCAGGCACTCGGCCGCGCCGAAGTGACCCTCACGATCGACAACGCCGACGGCGCACTGCCCATCGAATACTCCGAAGTCTCCATCACCCGGCGCATGTTCCGCGACGGCGCCGGCGAATACGAGATCAACGGCAGTTCGTGCCGGCTCATGGACGTGCAGGAACTGCTCTCCGACTCCGGCATCGGCCGTGAGATGCACGTCATCGTCGGCCAGGGACGCCTCGCCGCGATCCTCGAGTCGCGCCCGGAAGATCGCCGCGCCTTCATCGAAGAGGCTGCCGGGGTTCTCAAACACCGCCGCCGCAAGGAAAAGGCCGTCCGCAAGCTCGATTCGATGCAGGCCAACCTCGCCCGGCTCACCGACCTCACCGCGGAACTGCGCCGCCAGCTCAAGCCGCTGGGCCGGCAGGCGGAGGTCGCGCGCCGTGCACAGAGCATCCAGGCCGATCTGCGCGACGCGCGGCTGCGGCTCGCCGCCGACGACCTCGTCACCCGCCGCGCCGAACTCGCCGGTCAGGACGAGGAGGAACGCACCATCCGGGAGCGCCTCGACCACATCCTGTCCGCGCTCGACGACGCCAACATCGAACTCGCCCACTTCGAGCAGTCGCTCGCCCAGCTCACCCCGGGCGCCGAGGCCGCGTCGCAGGCCTGGTTCCGGCTGTCGGCGCTCGCCGAACGGGTGTCGGCGACAGTGCGGGTCGCGCAGGAGCGCGCCCGCCACCTTCATAGCGAACCCGAGGACCGCTCAGGGCAGGACCCCGACGAGATGGAGGCCCGCGCCGACCGGATCGCCGCCGAGGAAGCCGAACTCGTCGAAGCCGTCGAGATCGCGCACGGAACGCTCGAGGCCGCGCGGGAACAACTCGCCGCTCAGGAAGAACTCGCAGTTGCCGCCGAACGGGCACACATGGCGGCGGTGCGTGCCATCGCCGACCGACGCGAGGGGCTCGCACGCCTCGCCGGGCAGGTCGACACGTTCCGCACCCGGGCGGACTCCGTCGACTCGGAGATCGCGCGCCTGACCGTCGCGATCGAAGAAGCACGCCTGCGCGGCGTCGAGGCCCAGGCTGAGTTCGAAACCGCGCAACGCAGCATCGCCGACCTCGACGCCGGGGAGATCGACGCGGACGCGCAACACGAACGGGCAGTCGCTGCGCAGCGCCTCGCCGACGCGCGGGTCACCGAACTGCAGGAAGCCGAACGTGCGGCCGGCAAGGAGGTCGCCTCGCTCGAGGCCCGCATCGACGCACTGTCGATGGGACTCGAACGTAAGGACGGCGCTGCCTGGTTGCTCGGCAACGACACCGGAGGAGCACTGCTCGGATCCCTCGCCGAGCGCTTGCGGGTGACACCCGGGTACGAGGCCACGGTCGCGGCCGCGCTCGGACCCGCCGCCGATGCCCTCGCGGTGGCGTCGGTGCGGTCCGCAAACGACGCGGTGGCCGCCCTCGCGGCAGCCGACCAAGGGCGGGTCGCGTTCGTCGCCGCCGACGCGTCCGGCCCCGGCGACGCGGGCGATCCACCGAGCGGCGCGCGCTGGGTCCGGGACGTCGTCGACTGCCCCCCGGACCTACGTGGAGCGCTCGACGCACTGCTTGCCCGCACCGTCGTCGTCGACGATCTCGACGCGGCGGCACACGTGTGTGCCCAGCGCCCCGACCTGCGCGCGGTGACCCGTGGGGGAGATCTCGCCGGTTCCGGCTGGGTGATCGGCGGATCGGATCGTGCACCGAGCACCCTCGAGATCCAGGCCGCGATCGATACGTCGCGCGACGGTCTCGACCGCGCGGTCCGGCGGTCCGAAGAACTCGCGGCGGCGCTCGCCGGCGCGCTCACCGAACAGAAGGATCGCGCCGAGCACGTCGAGCAGACCCTCGCCGCTCTCAACGAGTCGGATGCCGCGATGTCGGCGGTGTACGAGCAGCTGGGGCGGCTCGGGCAGGTGGCGCGAAACGCCCACGCCGAATCGGAACGGCTCGCCGCTCAGCGTTCGGCGGCAGAGAAGGAACGCGACACCGCGCGGGAGAAGCTCGTCGAACTCGAAGAGCGGCTGCGGCTCGCAGAAGACGAACAGTCCGGCACCGGAGACGGCAGCGGCACCGACTCGACCGCGGCCGAGCGTGAGATGACCGCTGCGGCCCTCGCCGAAGTGCGCGCAGTCGAGGTCGAAGCCAGGCTCGCGGCCCGTACGGCCGAGGAACGCGCGGAATCCCTTCGCGGAAAAGCTGATTCTCTTCGTCGCGCCGCCCAGGCCGAACGGGAGGCCCGCGCCCGCGCAGAGCGTGCCCGCCGCAGCCGGCGACAGGCCGCTGCGGTCGCCGCGGCGGTCGCGGAAGCAGGAGGCCGGGTCTCTGCGCATCTCGAGACGGTGGTCGCAGAGGCACTCGCCCACCGCGAGGAACTCACGCGCCTGCGCACCGAATGCACCGAGAAACTGGAACACGCGCGTGCACTCGTGCGGGAACTCACCACGCAGCGCGACCAGCTCACCGACTCCGTTCACCGCGACGAGGTGGCCCGTGCTCAGGCGGCGCTGCGAATCGAGCAGCTCGAGCAGACGATTCTCGAGCAGTACGGCATCGCGCTCGACGATCTGGTCTCGGAATACGGACCCGATGTGCCGCTGCCTCCGAGCGACGTCGAGATCGCGGAGTACGAGCAAGCTCGTGAGCGGGGGGAGCAGGTGGTCGCGCCTCAACCCATGCCCTACGACCGGACGACCCAGGAGCGGCGAGCCAAGCGCGCCGAGAAGGATCTCACCACGCTGGGCAAGGTCAATCCCCTCGCACTCGAAGAGTTCGCAGCCCTCGAAGAGCGGTACAACTTCCTGGCCACTCAGCTCGAGGACGTCAAGAACGCCCGCAAGGACCTCCTGGCCGTCGTCGACGAAGTGGACGCCCGCATCCTCCAGATCTTCACCGAGGCGTGGGTCGACGTCGAACGCGAGTTCGAGCAGGTGTTCGCGAAGCTGTTTCCCGGCGGTGAAGGTCGGCTGGTGCTCACCGAGCCCGGCAACATGCTCACCACAGGCATCGAGGTCGAGGCCCGGCCCCCGGGCAAGAAGGTCAAGCGGTTGTCGTTGCTGTCCGGTGGCGAGAAGTCGCTGACCGCAGTGGCGATGCTCGTCGCGATCTTCCGGGCCCGGCCGTCCCCGTTCTACGTCATGGACGAGGTCGAGGCCGCACTGGACGACACCAATCTCCGGCGGTTGATCGGACTGTTCGAGCAGTTGCGGGAAAAATCCCAGCTCATCGTGATCACGCACCAGAAGGCCACGATGGAAGTGGCCGACGCGCTCTACGGGGTCAGCATGCGCGGCGACGGCATCACCCGTGTCATCTCCCAGCGCATGCGCGGCCAGAACGTCCCGACACCCGTCCCCGGGCCGGAGGAAGAGGCGCAAGCCTGACAGTATGGGGGCGTGAGTACCGGAGCTTGGATAATCATCGCGGCCGCCCTGGCGGTTGTTCTCGTTGCGCTCGTCGTCGGTCTGACGCTGTACCGGCGCCGACAGGTGTCGCTCCAGGTGAAGGACACGCCTGAGCTCGACGCCGCCGACACCAAGGACCGCTCCGGCGGTTACACGGCGCAGAGCGGGTTCAGTTTCACCCAGGGGCCCACCGCCACGGCGCCGCCGCAGCCTGTCGAGCGGCCGGTGCCCGACAAGGCGCCCGCACCGCCCACGGTGCCGTTGCCGGAGGAGGTCACGGAGGCTCCGGCGCCGCCGACCACGCCGACCCCGCCGAAAACCGGTCCGGCCGAGCCCGCAGCAGCTCCCGAGACCGCTCCCGCACCTGAGACCGCTCCCGAGACCGCTCCCGAGACCGCTCCTGCACCCGAGACGGCGCCGGAGACCGTCGAACCCGAGGCAGTTCCCGAGACCACGGAGCCCGTCGAGCCCGTCGTCGTGACGCAGCCGACGACCGAGACGACCGTCGAGACGGAATTGGCGCCGGCACCGGTCGAGCCTGCCGCACCGGCCGCGCCCGACCTGGACGAGATCGACCCCACAGCCGGCCGGCTCGTGCGCCTGCGCGGGCGCCTCGCCCGCTCGCAGTCCGCGGTCGGCAAGAGCCTGCTCGGGCTGCTCGGCGGCGGCGACCTCGACGAGGACTCGTGGGAGGAGATCGAGGACACGCTGCTCGTCGCAGACCTCGGTGCCGCGACCACGACCAAGATCGTCGATCGTCTGCGTGAGCAGATCGCACTGAACACGGTCCGTACCGAGGCGGAGGCGCGCGCCCTGCTGCGCAGCGTCCTCGTCGACGAGTTGCGACCCGAACTCGACCGTTCGATCCGCGCATTGCCGCACAAGGACCATCCGGCCGTGCTGCTCGTGGTGGGCGTCAACGGCACCGGAAAGACGACCACCACCGGCAAGCTCGCCCGCGTGCTCGTCGCCGACGGCCGCCGGGTGCTCCTCGGCGCCGCAGACACCTTCCGTGCCGCTGCGGCAGATCAGTTGCAGACCTGGGCGGAACGCGTGGGCGCCGAAGTGGTGCGCGGCAAGGATTCCGCCGACCCGGCCGCCGTCGCATTCGATGCGGTGGCGAAGGGGATCGAGAACGGTGTCGACGCGGTCCTGATCGACACCGCGGGGCGCCTGCACACCAAGATCGGCCTGATGGACGAACTCGGCAAGGTCAAGCGCGTCGTGGAGAAGAAGGCCGCGGTCGACGAGGTACTGCTCGTGCTCGACGCGACCATCGGCCAGAACGGTCTCATGCAGGCCCGGGTGTTCGCCGACGTCGTCGACATCACCGGTGTCGTCCTCACCAAGCTCGACGGCACCGCCAAGGGTGGCATCGTGTTCCAGGTTCAGCACGAGCTCGGTGTGCCGGTCAAGCTCGTCGGTCTCGGAGAGGGCGCGGACGACCTCGCGCCGTTCGAGCCGGAGGCATTCGTGGACGCTCTGCTCGGCTGACGGTCCCGCTGCGACACGCTCGATGTGGCCGCTTCCCTCGACGGAGGGGAGCGGCCACTCGCATGTCGGGCCTCGCATGAATCGGGCGAAATCGGCGAATACGCCGTGCGCGCGCCGTTGTTCTCCACAGGCGAAACACAGACGAAACACAGTCCGGTTCGTCGTTCACACCTCCGAAACAGTGCGGCGCTTCCGATGAAACATGACGCCGCCAAGCTTTCCCTCGATGACGACGCGCCGTCCGGCGCGACCAACAGGGAGGTTGCAAGTGGAGGAAGTGGTGAACACCGGGGACGCAGCATGGATGCTGATGGCAGCGTCGCTCGTGCTGTTGATGACACCGGGCCTGGCGTTCTTCTACGGCGGAATGTCCCGGGCGAAATCCGTCCTGAACATGATGATGATGTCGTTCGGGGCGATGGCCGTGATCGGCGTCGTCTACGTCCTGTGGGGCTGGTCGATGTCCTACGGCTCGCAAGACATCGCCGGCATCTTCGCGAACCCGTTCCAGCACTTCGGTCTGCAGGGTGCGATCTACGACGAGAGCGGCGAGTTCCTGCCCGGTCTCGGAAACTACCCGCAGATCATCGACATCGGCTTCCAGGTGACCTTCGCGATCATCACCACCGCGCTGATCAGCGGTGCTCTGTCGGAGCGCGTCAAGTTCGGAACCTGGATGGCGTTCGCGGCGATCTGGGTCACCTGCGCCTACTTCCCGCTCGCCCACATGGTGTGGGGTGGCGGCCTGCTCTCCGGTTCGGAAGACGGACTCGCGGCCAAGCTGTTCGGCACGTCGGACGACGGTGAAGGTGGGCTCGTTGCCACGGTCTCACCGATCGACTTCGCCGGTGGCACCGTGGTCCACATCAACGCCGGTGTCGCAGCCCTCGTGCTGGCGCTGGTGGTCGGCAAGCGCGCCGGCTTCGGACGCACCGCGTTCCGCCCGCACAACCTCCCGTTCGTCATGCTCGGCGCCGCCCTGCTGTGGTTCGGCTGGTTCGGCTTCAACGCCGGTTCGGCATTCGCCGCAGACGGAACCGCGGGTCTCGCCTGGGTCAACACCACCACCGCAACCGCCGCCGCGATCCTCGGCTGGCTCCTCACCGAACGACTGCGTGACGGCAAGGCCACCAGCCTCGGTGCCGCGTCGGGTGCCGTCGCCGGCCTGGTCGCCATCACTCCGGCAGCCGGCTCGCTGAGCCCGGTCGGCTCGATCGCCCTCGGTGTCATCGCCGGTGTGCTGTCCGCCCTGGCCGTCGGCCTGAAGTACAAGTTCGGCTACGACGACTCGCTCGACGTCGTCGGCGTGCACCTCGTCTCCGGCCTGTGGGGCACCGTCGCCATCGGGTTCCTGGGAACCGAGACCGGCCTGTTCTACGGCGGCGACTACAAGCAGCTCGTGGTCCAGATCGTCATCGCGGTCGTCGCCCTGGTGTTCACCGGTGTCGTCACGCTCGTGATCGCATACGCCCTCAAGCCGCTCGGCTGGCGTGTGACGGACGAGGAAGAAGCCCGCGGAATCGACGAAGCCGAGCATGCGGAATCCGCATACGACTTCGCCACCGCGTTGAAGTGAACGACTTCTCCAACGCACCGAAGTGATAAGAAGACCAAGACAGCGGGCAGTGATCGCAGTAGCCAGTGGGCACTGGGAAGGATGAGGATATGAAGCTGATCACGGCAATCATCAAGCCGTTCACGCTCGAGGATGTCAAAGCGGGTCTCGAACAGGCGGGCGTGCTCGGCATGACCGTCAGCGAGGTGCAGGGCTACGGGCGCCAGAAGGGTCACACCGAGGTGTACCGCGGCGCCGAGTACTCCGTCGATTTCGTGCCCAAGGTGCGCGTCGAGGTCGTCGTGGACGACTCGGCGGTCGAGAAGGTCGTCGAGACCATCGTCGAGGCTTCCCGCACCGGCAAGATCGGCGACGGCAAGGTGTGGATCACCCCCGTCGAGTCGGTGGTCCGAGTTCGTACCGGAGAACGAGGAACGGATGCACTCTGACCCCCACGGGTCCGGAACTCGAGGCCCTGGCCCCCCCCCCGCCGGGGGGGGGGACCGGGGCCCTCGGTGGCTTCGGGCCACAACACCGCACACTCCGGAGCGGCCGACCTCGCCGCCGCCCGCGATGCCCTCCTGGCCGGCACCTCCCGAAACCGGCGCCTCGATACGCCCGCACTCCGGCACGCACTGGTCGACCTGCACGAATTCTGGTTGACCACGAAGGGTGCCGAGCTCGGCATCAAGCACGACTGTGGATTCGCGATCGTCGCGGTGGGTGGTCTGGGCCGTCGCGAGATGCTGCCGTACTCGGATCTGGACCTGATCCTCCTTCACGACGACATGGACAGCGCCGTGGTGTCCCAGGTCGCCGACAAGCTCTGGTACCCGCTGTGGGACGCCCACATCAAACTCGACCACAGTGTGCGCACGGTCCCGCAGGCGCTGCAGGTGTTCTCCTCGGACCTCACGGCGGCGCTGGGGATGCTCGAAGCCCGGCACATCGCCGGTGACGTGGAGCTGAGCAACCTGCTGATCGGCGGGGTGCGGCGCCAGTGGCGTACCGGGATCCGCTCCCGCTTCGACGAACTGCTCGAGATGACAGAGACCCGATGGCGGCGCAGCGGGCAGATCGCGCACCGCGCCGAACCCGACCTCAAGAGCGGCCGCGGAGGGCTGCGGGACGTACAGCTGCTCAATGCCCTGTCCGTCGCGCAGCTCACCGACGGCATGCCGGGACTCGGTCCGGACGTGCCCGGTGGCGGTCTCGCCGCCGCGCACCGCCGGCTCCTCGACGTGCGTACCGAACTCCACCGCGTCGCGGCACGCGGCCGCGACCAGCTCCGTGCGCAGGACGCCGACGAGATCGGGGCGGCGCTCCGCATCGGCGACCGCTTCGACCTCGCGCGCGTGCTCACCGAATCCGCGCGCACCGTGAGCTATTCGGTGGACGTCGGGCTCCGGACCGCCGCGAACTCGCTTCCACGCAAGGGCCTGTCGAGGTTGCGGCGCGGACCGGTGCGCAGGCCACTCGACGAGGGCGTCGTCGAGCACGGGGGAGAGGTCGCTCTCGCGCGGGACGCACATCCGCGTCGCGACCCGGGACTGATCACGCGGGTCGCTGCCGCCGCAGCGCAGTCCGGCCTGCCGATCTCCGCGGCCACCCTGACCAGGCTCGCGGACAACGCACCCGAACTCCGGGAACCGTGGCCGCGGGAAGCGCTCAACGACCTGCTCGTGCTGCTCGGTTCCGGGCGACGCGCAGTGGACGTGATCGAGTCGCTCGACCGGACGGGCCTGTGGGGCCGACTGCTCCCCGAATGGGGCGCGGTGCGCGACCTGCCGCCGCGCGACGCGATCCACACGTGGACCGTCGACCGGCACCTCGTCGAGACCGCGGTGTATGCGAGCGAACTGACGACGCGCGTCGCGCGTCCCGACCTGCTCGTGCTCGGCGCTCTCCTGCACGACATCGGCAAGGGAAGGGGCGGAGACCACAGCGTCGTCGGGGCCGAACTGGCCCAGCAGATCGGCAGGCGCATGGGACTGTGGCCGTCGGATCTCGGCATGCTCACCGCGATGGTGCGCCACCACCTGCTGCTGCCGCACACCGCGACCCGGCGCGACCTCGACGACCCCGAGACGGTGGCGTCGGTGGTCGAGGCGCTCGACGGTGACCCCGTCCTGCTCGAACTGCTCCACGCGCTCGCGGAAGCCGATTCACAGGCCACCGGCCCCGGGGTGTGGGGTGACTGGAAGGCGTCGCTGATGCGGGAACTGGTGCGGCGGTGCCGCATGATGATGGCCGGTGAGGAGCTCCCCGTTCCCGACCCCATCGATCCGGAACTGGCGGCGCTGGCCGCGGAGGGCGCCACGCATGTCGCGCTCGATCCCCGCGAGGACGGCCGCAGCTACTCGGCCACCTTCATCGCTCCCGACGAACGAGGCGTGTTGTCGGACGAGGCGGGTGTCCTTGCCCTGCACGGACTCCGGGTGCTGTCCGCGTCGATCGGCAGCCATGCCGGCAGCACGGTCAACACCTTCGTGGTGGTGCCCCGATTCGGTGCACCACCGGAGGCGAGCCTGCTCCGGCAGGAACTCGGCCGAGCTCGATCCGGAGACCTGGACCTGCTGCCCGAACTCGACGCGAAAGACCGCGCCGCGCGGGAAGGCCGGACTCCGGAGCGGGCCGAGCACGCCGTGCCCGGCATGTACGCGCAGGCGCCACCGCGCCTGATCTGGTTCGACGCGTCCGAGCCCGGACAGGTGGTGCTCGAACTGCGCGCGGAGGACCGCCTCGGACTGTTGTGCCGGCTGGCCGATGTGTTCGAACGGGTCGGCGCCGATGTGCGCTGGGCGCGGGTGACCACGCTCGGCACGACCGTGGTCGACGCCTTCGGAGTGGACCTGACCGGGCTCGACACACGAGCGTCGCGTGAGCGCCTCGAGCGTGAGCTCCTCGCCGTCCTGCCTACGGCCGAGCCGAAGAAGCCCGCAACGGAGTCCTGAACGACCGTGATCCTGCCGGCTGGGTGGCCGCACTCGATGCTTGTGGATCGGGAGCGGCTACCCTGGTTCGCAGAATTGTCCGCATCTTCGTCATAGCCCAGGAGCGCATTCGGTGTTCGAATCCCTTTCCGACAGGTTGACAGGGGTCCTGAAGGACCTGCGGGGCAAGGGACGCCTGTCCGACGCAGACATCGACGCCACGTGCCGCGAGATCCGCCTCGCGCTTCTCGAGGCCGACGTCGCCCTTCCCGTTGTGCGCGAGTTCATCAAGAAGATCAAGGAACGCGCCAAGGGTGCCGAGGTGCACGGCGCGCTCAACCCCGCGCAGCAGGTCGTCAAGATCGTCAACGAGGAACTCGTCACGATCCTCGGCGGTGAGACGCGCCGGCTGCGCTTCGCGAAGACCCCTCCGACGGTCATCATGCTCGCCGGTCTGCAGGGTGCCGGTAAGACGACCCTCGCCGGCAAGCTGGCGAAGTGGCTGAAGGATCAGGGCCACACGCCACTGCTCGTCGCGTGCGACCTGCAGCGGCCCGGTGCCGTGACGCAGCTTCAGGTGGTCGGTGAACGCGCCGGGGTCTCGGTGTTCGCGCCCCACCCCGGAACGTCCATCGGCGGCGGCGAGAACGCTCTGGGCATCACGGCGGCAGACCCCGTCGCGGTGGCCGAGCAGGGCATCGCCGAGGCGAAGAGCAAGCAGTACGACGTCGTGATCGTCGACACCGCCGGTCGTCTCGGCATCGACGAGGAACTGATGGCTCAGGCCGCCGGGATCCGCGATGCGGTCGATCCCGACGAGGTGCTGTTCGTCCTCGACGCGATGATCGGCCAGGATGCCGTCAGCACCGCCGAGGCCTTCCGTGCCGGCGTCGGATTCAGTGGCGTCGTGCTGACCAAGCTGGACGGCGATGCCCGCGGTGGCGCCGCCCTGAGCGTCCGCGAACTGACCGGTCAGCCGATCATGTTCGCGTCGACCGGTGAGAAGCTCGAAGACTTCGACGTCTTCCACCCCGAGCGCATGGCGAGCCGGATCCTCGGCATGGGCGACGTGCTCACCCTCATCGAGCAGGCCGAGCAGGTCTTCGACGCCGAGCAGGCCGAAGCCACGGCCAACCGGATCGGTTCGGGAGAGCTCACGCTCGAGGACTTCCTCGACCAGATGATGGCCGTCCGCAAGATGGGGCCGATCGCAAACCTCTTGGGCATGCTGCCCGGCGCGGGCCAGATGAAGGACGCGCTGGCCAACGTCGACGAGAAGCAGCTCGACCGCATCCAGGCGATCATCCGCGGCATGACCCCGGCCGAGCGGGCGAACCCGAAGATCATCAACGGTTCGCGTCGTCTCCGTATCGCCAACGGTTCCGGCGTGAAGGTCTCCGACGTGAACCAGCTCGTCGACCGCTTCTTCGAAGCCCGCAAGATGATGACGGCGATGGCCGGCCAGATGGGCATGGGCTCTCGCAAGAACCAGCGGTCCAAGAAGGGCAAGAAGGGCAAGAAGGGCGGCCGCGGGCCCACTCCGCCGAAGGTGCGGGGCGGCTTGCCCGGCGGCTTCCCGGGCCTGCCCGGCGGACTTCCGGGTGGCATGCCGGATCTGTCGAAGATGCCGAAGGGTCTCGACGAGTTGCCGCCCGGCCTCGAGGGATTCGACCTCTCGCAGTTCAAGCTGCCGAAGAAGTAGCGACCGGTGGCAGGGGGGACCGCCGAGGCATTCGCGGTTCGGGGAAAGACGCTCGACGGTGAGCCCGTCGAACTGTGGGTCGGCTCGGAC